>JAFZVO010000086.1 GCA_017617775.1 Bacilli bacterium
ATTTACCACCTTTATGAACAATGATTTCCACCACTGCAGCATGTAAAGATTCTTTAGAATATGTCGGCGCGGTACATCCTTCAACATAATGGACATCCGCTCCTTCATCAACGACGATTAAAGTTCTTTCAAATTGACCGGACTTCTCATTGTTGATTCTGAAATATGATTGTAATGGTTTTTCAAGTTTCACGCCTTTTGGGACATAGATAAATGATCCACCAGACCACACCGCCCCGTTAAGCGCGGAGAATTTATTATCATAATGCGGAACGACTGTTCCGAAGTATTTCTTAAATAATTCAGGATATAACTTTAATCCCATATCAGTGGATAGGAAGATCACACCTTTCTCTTCCACTTCTTGAAGCATATTGTGATAGACGACTTCACTTTCGTACTGTGTAGAGACGCCCGCGAGATATTTCTGTTCCGCTTCTGGAATACCTAGTTTAGAGAAAGTATTCTTGATTGTTTCTGGCACTTCATCCCAGTTCTTCACTTCTTTATCGCTAGGACGGGTGAAATATATATAGGATTGGAAATCTAAATCTTTTAATTCTGGCCCAAAACTAGGAAGAGGCATATTGTTAAATGCTTTTAAGCATTTCAAACGATATTCGAGCATCCATTCTGGTTCGCCTTTGGCTTTAGAAATATTAGTGACAATTTCCTCGTTTAAACCGACCCCAGTCTTATAAACACTGACGTCTTCATCTTTGAAATCATATTTTTCAAAGCTCTCTTGGAATTTTACTTCATCCTTACTCATTTCTTTTCACCTAATAAGTTCTTCGCCGCGTTCCAACCGATTGTCGCGCATCTGATTCTGGCTGCTTGTTTAGAAGTGTTCACAAAAGCGTTTGCTTCTTCTAAGACATCCGCGTCAAAAGGTTCTTCGTGAAGCATTTTGTGATATTGATCAATGATATAAAATGCTTCATCTTTATTCTTCCCAATTAATAATTCGCACATGATATCCGTAGATGCTGTGGAAATCGTGCAGCCAATACCTGTAAAACAAGCATCTTCCACTTTGTTATCTTTAATATCTAAATAGACATCGATATCATCGATACAGTTATCGGAATGCATATGGACAGAGATATATCCATCATTCTTCGGTTCATGTTTATGAATAGGATTAGAATAATGGTCCATAATAATGGAACGCATCATCTCATTAGTTAAAGTAAACATCTAAAATATCTCCTCCATTATTGATTGCGTCAACTAAAGCATCGATATCTTCTTTAGTGGTATATAGATATGATGAAGCGCGGCAGGTATATGGCAAACCGATATAGTTGACGAGCATCTTCGCACAGTGGTTGCCGCTTCGTACCGCGATGCCGTGGTAGTTGAGCAGTGTCGATTCATCTTGGGCAAACACATCTTTAATATTGAAAACAATGTTTCCAGAATTAGCTTCTGCGTTATAAAGAATCACTCTATCATTGTTCTTCAGTTTCTCCACCGCATAGTCGTGAAGTTCGACATCATGCTGGTGAATGTTATCGATTCCAAGATTTTGAATAAACTTCACCGCTTCCATAAATCCAGCCACTGCCGCAAGGTTCTGCGTGCCGGCTTCAAGTGAGGCAGGTGGGTTAAGTAATGAATAGGAACCATCCTTGTAGAACATCTCGTTCATCCCTCCACCTAATAGAAGTGGTTTCATCGTTTTTAATAATTCGTATTTTCCGATGAGACAACCGATTCCTGTAGGCCCACACATCTTATGCGCGGAGAAAGCGAGGAAATCGATATCCCATCCTTTGAAATCAGTTTTGAGATGAGGAACTGACTGAGCCCCATCGACGATAAAATAAGCGCCGACTTCGTGAACAAGTTTCGCAATAGCAGGAACATCAATACTGTAGCCTAAGACATTTGTCGCTCCCGCAAGAGAGACAATCTTTGTTTTATTTGTTAAGGATTTACGGACATTTTCCGTGCAAACCTTCCCTTTTTCATCTAAAGGAACGTATTTGATAACCGCACCAGTTTGTTTTGCAACTTCAAACCAAGGGAGGACATTAGAGGCGTGGCCATCTTCTTCAATTAAGATTTCGTCGCCATCTTTTAAAACATTTTTTGCAAATGAGAAGGCCGCCATATTAAGAGCCATTGTCGCCCCAGAAGTGAAAACAACTTCATCCGGGGAGCAATTTATAAATTCTGCGATCACTTTTCTCGCTTTGATTACAGTTTGGTCCATATTATAAGCCAAATCATAATCTCCACGATGAGAATTTGAATTGTTTTTAGAATAGTATTCATCAACAGCATCAATCACGCATTGTGGTTTAAATGTCGTCGAGGCATTATCGAGGAAAACAAGAGGCTTGTTCTGCATTGTTTTACCGTTTAACATTGGAAATTGTTTCCGGATTTCATATACATCGTACATCTTAAAATCCTCCTTCCACATCACCGGTTAATTGTTTAGCGATTTCTTCATCATCAAATCCAGAGATGATCGGTTTTAAATATCCAAAGGTAATGAGCTCACGAGCAGTATCCATATTGAGACCGCGACTGGTGAGATAGAACAGCTCATCATCGCTGATCTTGCCAACACTAGAGGCGTGGCTCGCTTCTATATCGTTATCATCAATTTTTAAGATAGGTTTTGCAATCGCATCTGTATCATCATCAAAAATAATGATTTTAGCATTTTGATGAGCGACAGATTGATGCGCGCCGTTTTTAATATGAACGATACCTGAAAAATTGAGTTTAGCCTCGTCTTTGCACACCCCATAGTTATCAATCTGAGACTTGGTATCTAAATTACAATGAGAAACCGATACCTCATATGTTTTCTTTCCTTTTCCTTTAGATAAGGAAGCGAGATGCCAATAGATAGAGGCATGTTCCCCTGCTAAATCGATATCGGTTTTGAGATGGTTATTCACTTCTAAAAAGTCCGCATAGTAGACTTCTAATCTGCTGTTGTTACCAATAACCCCTTTTATCAAAGCGTCATTATCTCTTTGATTAACAATCGCGAGTTTGAGATAAGAGTTGTCTTTGACTATGAAAGAAATATCTCCCTCGGGGCTCAGTAAAATGTAGGATTGGCTCTCGTTTTCATTAACGAGGAAATCCGCTTTATTTTTTGATGAAAAATCGAGAATTTTTGCTTTCATTATTTCACCGCTTCTTTAACTGCACAAACGCCGATCGAATTTGAGGCTGGACGAGTGTCTTCTTTTTCAATTTCAATGCCTAATTCAGTTTTGATAAATTCATATCCTTCAGTGTCGATACGCTTGATGATTTCGTTACCACCATCAAGGACGACACGACCATTGATCATCACCACCGCACGGGTTGGGTTGATTAAATCAAATAATCTCGCGTAGTGAGAAATCACAAGGAACGCACGGTTATTATTCTTCTCTTTATTGATGATATCCGAGACGACTTGAATCGCATCGACATCAAGACCGGAATCGATCTCATCTAACATTGCGAATTTAGGTTGAAGGAGAAGCATCTGGAGCATCTCATTTCTCTTCTTCTCACCGCCTGAAAAACCTTCGTTTAGATTTCTCGTCGCATAATCAAAAGGCACCTTCGCTTCTTTCACCGCGCCATCTAATAACTTATAAAAGTTATATGTAGAGATTGATTTCTCTTTTCCCGCGTTCACCGCCGCTCTCAAGAAGTCAGAATTAGAAACACCTGGTACTTCAATTGGGCTTTGGAATGCGAGGAATAAACCGAGCTTTGCTCTCTCGTCTGTGGTGAGCGCTAATACATCGTGGTCATCAAAATAAATGGAGCCTTCAGTAACTTCGTATTTTGGATGGCCCATAATCACATTGAGGAGGGTGGATTTGCCGTGCCCGTTTGGACCGAGTAAAGCGACGACCTCACCGCTATTGATCGACAAGTCAACACCTTTTAAAATCTGTTTCCCCTCCACATTAACATGGAGATTTTTAATCGTAAGAGTAGACATAATTTTCCTCCCTAGTCGTTTGATATTTTACGAGACTTACCGCGCATAGGCAAACGAGATTATAATAATTTTTTAAGTAAATGATTAGAGGACGCGAATCTAACCATCCAAAAAACCCTATTTTTAGAAAAGACAAATATACAGTTTTTATCGTTCAAATATTGATGGTCAAAATGTCGTCTCACAAAATCGCGAGTTATCGCCTTATCTCTATTTATACAAAATAGTAGTTGAAAAGAAAAACCGAGATTATATATAATATAAAACGCTACGAAAAGGAGAATTTAGATGAAAAAGAAAAAAATCTCAGCAGGTTTAGTTTCAGGTTTCATCGCTGCTCTCGCCCTCACTGCGTGTTCTGGAGTATCATCCAGTGATACGGCGATCGTCACATACACAGGCTATGATGGCGAGCAAGTCAATGTTTTAACGAATACTGTTTATAACAAGTATCGTCAATCAAGTGACGGAATTGCAAAATTCTATTCAGCGATCCTTGAATCTATCATCCGTTATGAGTTTGACTCCAATGGTGACCTCGCCCAAAAGGTGAAAAAACCACTCTCTCAAATCAAAACTGAAGCAGAGAATAACGTCACTGGTGCCAAACAAAAAGCAGAAGAAAATGCTAAAACAAACAATACTTCCTATTCCACTGAATGGGATGCAATCCTCAGCTCTTATGGTGTTGAAGATGAAGATGAATTACTCGAACATTTCATTTATCAACTCGAAAAAGAGGAATTAGAAGATGCTTATTTCAGAGACAACAAAGCTTCTTTAACTAAAGAATATATCGGTGTTGATGATACTGGTGCCGCTGTTGCAAGCAAAGCCAAGAGCTCTTTCCCATACCACATCAGACACGTCCTCGTGTCCGTGAGCGATGGTGCCTCTGATTTCTATAAAGGAACTATTTCCAGCGATCAAGCCAAGAACATCGGCAACGTCATCGACTACTTGATGGATAGCAACTATACTTTCGCCGAAGTCGCGAAGAAGTTGTCCGGTGATGAAGGCAGCGCCGCCAAAGGTGGTGACGTCGGCATCATGACTCCATCCACTAGTTTCGTGAACGAATTTAAATTAGGTATTTACGCTTATGATGCGGTCCTCTCTGGTAGAGCGGAAAACGCCGCGATCGTGAACGGTTTAGGTTTTGATGAAGAAATCTCCATCGGCAAATACGATGCTGCGACTGGTACAACCACAATCGGTAAGACTACTATTAAAGACGAAGTCTCAAGATTAGGTTTAGCCAAGACTCCATATGATGCCTTTGTGAGAATCGGTAAAGAAGCCGAAACAGAATTAGTAAATGGCAAGAAAGTCAATGATGGCAACGCCAATTACTATCCAAGAAACGTTTATTGGAACAATTACTTAAACTTACACAATCCTTTCGTTATTACAAATCAAAAAATCAATGACGCGACAGGTGAATTAGAAATCGATACCAGTATCGCTGCTGATGATCCTCGTTGGACAGGCGAACAAGCCGACGGTCTCCGTTACCTTAAAGACGAAGCCGGTCATATCATCATTGGTGTGAGAGGTAGCTACGGCATTCACCTCATGATCATGCAGAAATCAATTTATGATTTCAATGATGGCAGCGCCAAAGAAGCTTCATTAGAAGAATATTACACAACATATGTTCCCGGTGATGCTGAATATCCACAATATAATGGCGTCAACAAATCCACATATGTCAACTACATCACCACTGATGAAATCAGTGAATACAACACTCGCGCTACTGAAATCAAATCCGCGATTAAATCATTTGACTCCACATATGATTATCGCTTATATGAGCTTTTAACTAGCGGCGAAGGCGGAAGAAGCAAGATCACATTCAACAATACTGATGGTCTTGACCTCGGTGAACAAATCGCAAAATACATTGAAGCTACAAGAGCGAGCAACAAGAATTCTGCGACTAATACTTTAACTTCTTCTTGGAAGACTTATCTTGAACTCATCAACGGTCAAAATCAACAAAGAGATTACGTTGTCGGCGAAACTACTGTCGCTGGTAGCGGTACTGTTGGTGATGAAATCAAACGTGTCGTCAATATCAGATGCGCAATCGGCTTCACCAATGGTGTCGGCCGTCCAGCTGGTACTGACTGGGCAGCAGGAGGTATGTGCTATTATGAAGAATAAAAAATTAGTCGTATTTGCCTTATCCGCCATCGGATTATTAGGCTTAGCTGCTTGTGATGAAATCATCGCGAAACCAAACGATTATGATAACAACTTAGTGACTGTCGAAGGCTACACTGGAGAAATCTATAACAACGAAATCTCTGTCGTTTACGACAGCATCAGAAGTGGTAACGTCGGAAGCGACGTCTTAAATGAATTATTATATTCATATTCCATCACCACTTTCGGTTATTACAACAAATCCGTCTCTCCTGCACCTGCAGAAGGCACAATCACATTAGAAGATGCTTATAAGAACATCATTGAAAATAGCGCGGACAAATCCACTGCTAAAGCCTTCATCGATGCTCACAAAGCATACTGGTCTCTCGACGAAGATGGCAACCGTCTCGATGATGAAGCGGGCGAATTCGCGCGCGTCACTGCGAAATGGAATACCATTGAAGAACGCATCGCGGAAAATCTCTATGATGCGATTAAAGGTTCCACTTATATCGAGAGAAACATCTTCTCCGAACTCAAGTTCTTAAGAGCCCTCCATGTGGCGATGGAAAATGTTCCAGATCCAGATGCGATCGGTTTCGATAGAACCAAATTATATGAAGGCATCCTCGATCCTGAGATTGAAGCGGAAAATGTCTTCATCAGAACAGTTGGTGATAAAGAGGAAGGATTCCTCCACAAGGAATACTATCAATCTGAAAACTTCCACTACGTGGAAAAGAAGATCATTCCAACTATCTATCGTCAGTTATTAAACGAGCAATACTTATTAGATGAAACTTATAACACTCTCGGACGTAGCTATGCCCGTAAAGTGAACATCATCAAGATTGCCGATAACAAAGACACTCCAAAGGCTTCTGACTATTTGATGAAACAATTAATCAAAGAATTGAACCAAAAGCCAACTGCTGAAGCTCTTCCATCCATCGATGTCTTAGATACATTCAAGGACTATGCTTCTATCTACGTCGGTTCTAACTTGACTCAAGAACAAAAAGACTTCATCAATGACACTGACTTAAAAGAAGTGTTCAAAGATCAAGGCACTTACTTCACTGCCACTGAATACGGCGATTTAATGGAACAATATAACAAGATTTATGTTGCCCCTATTCTCCCAGGCTCTGAAGCGACATTTGATACATCTGCCGAAGACACATTCACAGATACTAACAAATACACCAAAGAAACTGGTCTTGAACTCAAGACTCGTGAACTCGAACTCAAGGACTACACAACCACAGGTTGGTTCGTCAAAAACGGTGGTTTAACTGATTTACCAGATGCGATTAGAAACAGACTCTTCAATATCGGTGTCGCTAACGGTGTCAAAGAAACTGCGGAAGCGCAAAACGCTGAAGAACGTTGGCAGAAGAACGCGAACAATGAATGGGAATACAAGATTCCAGAAAACGAATCCCCATACATCGCGAGAATCAATGGCCACAACTACTTGAAGACAGCGAGTTCTATCGATGGTAGCAGCAGAGAGAACGACATTCTCCATTACGATTCTTCTTCCTCCACTTATTATGTTGTAGAGATTGAAGAAGCCGCTTCCTCTTCCAAACTCAGCAAGAAGAGTGCGAACTCCTACGCGGTCTTAAGAGGCAACGAAGCGATGGAAGAAATCGTCAACGAAGTCACGAAAGTCGTCGCGACTGCGGAATCCTATTCCACTCTCGCTACTAAATACTTCTTAGAGAAGATGAACATCGAATATCACGATGATGTCGTCTACAATTACTTCGAAGAAACTTATCCAGAATTATTCGAAGACTAATCTAAAGATTAACGAAATAGGACCAACTCATGCGAGTTGGTTTTATTTTTGTAAAAATAGTTCTATGATAAGAATGAGGATATAAATATGGAAAAAGATATTTTTTGTCGAATTATTGATGGAGAGATTCCCGCGCATGTCGTCTATGAAGATAATGATGTCATCGCAATTTTAGATATCTCCCAAGTGACCAAAGGTCATACTTTGGTAATACCAAAGAAGCATTATGATACTTTCTTAGCCACTCCTAACGAAACAATGCATAAAGTGATGGATGTTGCCCAGAAGATTGGACAAGTGATGATCGATCGTCTCCACGCGAAAGGGGTCAACATCTTGACCAATTGTTATGAAGCAGCGGGACAGACTGTCCCCCATTTCCACGTTCATGTCATCCCACGTTATGAAGACCAAGATGGCTTCATTCTCGAGATGAAAAATAACGCGGAAGGCGTCAACCTCCCCGCGTTATGTAATTCTATCAAAGTTAATTTATAAACTAAGATTTATAAAAACTGCGATTATCAAGGGCGAATACTTTCTGTGAGAATTCGCCTTTTTCAACGCCTTCTAGGGCTTTTGTCAGAATCGTCATCTTAGAATCCAAATTATCGATTAAATTGACTAAGAAGGCTTCTCTTGTTAACGGCATCACTGGTGAGCCGTATTCGAGTTGTCCGTGATGGGCGAGAACGATATGCTCTAGGAGCATTGGAATATCACTCTTGATAGCGAGTTTATCCGCGGCTTTTCTGATCTCTGCCGCCATAATAGAGATATGACCTAATAATCTTCCTTCTAAAGAATATTTGAAGACGATGTCACCTTCTAGTTCAATAGTCTTTCCTAAATCGTGAAGAATGATCCCTGACATCAATAAATCATAATTGATATCTGGATATTGTTTATAGCAGAATTCACCGAGTTCAAGCATTGAGACTGTATGCATCAATAGTCCAGAAGCATATTCATGGTGAATAGAGCTCGCAGCGGGATAATTAAAGATTTTCTCTTTATCTTTATTAATAAAATAATTGACGAGTTTAAGACAATCCGGATTCTTGATCGAAATAATATAACTATTGAGTTTATCGACGAGTTCTTCTTTCTTTCGCGGGGCGCTTTTCACAAAGCGAGTGATATCCACTTCTTTCGCGGAGAGGACTTTCGCCTGGACGACTTTCGCCTGGAGAGATTCTTTATATTTTAAAACTTCAACCTTTGCATAGATGATATTCCCCGCGGCGAAGATTGCCTCATCTTCATCTTTCGCTTCCCATTTCTTGCCAGGGATAGCGCCAGTATAATCTTTGAGTTCTAAATTGTAATAATAGGATCCCATATTGTTGATGCATTTATTGGAAGAACCAATTAAAAACTGTGTTTCAACAATATCACCCTCAATTAATTCATTAACATATTTCATCATATTCACCCATCATCTTGTAGATGTCCTTTCCTTTATATCCTTTTCTTAATAATGCGGCGAGAATCTTTTCTTTTAATTCTCTCCCTTTATATTTTCGTGAATAACGAGTCTTCACGAGCTCATAATCTTTCTTTAATAATTTTGCTTCTTTCTTCTCATCGTGAAGGTCTAAATCTCGCGTAACATCAAGAGCGATATCCAGATCAAATCCTTCTCTAATATAAGCTTGAATGATGTGATCTTTTTGACTCCTCGCATTATATCTTTCATATCTCTTCACGAGTTTAGGAAGAATATTATGAGCCTTATTCATCTCATCTTTTTCTTTAAAGGTAATCTTCTCGATATCTTCTTGGAAAATCCCTTTTCTTAAGAGGTTTTCTTTGATCTTGTTTTTACCGAGATTAAGATTATTCGCATAGAGTAAATATTCCTCAATAAAGTTAATATCATCGATAAAACCCTGCTTTTTTAAATATTTGATGACTTCATCAACCTGAGGCTTATCCGCCTCTTTCGCGTATAATTTTTCTCTCATTTTCCATTCGCTATAGAGATGGTTAGAGAGGAGTTTTAAGGCGTAAGCGAGAAGCTTCTCATTATCGATTCGGGAAGTAAGTTCACGATATTCATGATCACTGACTTCTTTTCCTTTATATAAATAAAAGGAGGTGAACACATCATTAGATACTTCTAATTTTTCATCTCCGAAGTAGATGTTGACATGATTCTTATATTTCTTGACTTTGGTAATTAATTTACCAGTATTTCTTAAGGGCTCTTTCATAGACGACGATGATATTTTCGTAGAACTTATCGATGGAGTATTCATCGACGACGCGTAAAGCTTCGTCAATGATTGCCTGTTTCTCTTTATCTGATAAGTTAAATATTCTTTCTAATTTTTCAATAAAGCTCGATTCATCAGTGAAGAAGAAACCCGTCCTGCTATCAGTGATGACGTTGGTGAGGTTATCATCATAACGAGCGAGAATGATTGTACCCGCTGCCATCGCCTCATTGAATGTCAATCCCTGAGTCTCGGTGACGGAAGCGGAGGAATAGATATCTGCGATGTGATAATAAAACGGCACTTCACTCGCGGGGACAAATCCGATGAAGTCCACCTTGCTCGCAATGTTCTTCTCATGAGCTAATAATTCAAGTTCACCTCTCGCAGGACCATCGCCGACGACAATCATCTTTACATTCGCATCAGGATGTTTCTTTAAGAACGCGGCGAAGTTAGAGATGGAGACATCCATGCTCTTCTCTTTTGCGACTCTTCCTAAAAGGAGAACGACTTTTGTATCTTTGCCGATGCCATGTTCTTTTTTAAAAGCCGCGATTCTTTCTTCCTCTTCGGGCTTTCTTTTGAATATTGATAAATCAATGCCGCTTGGAATGACATTGACATAGATGTCGTGACCGACATTACGCATATAATCTTTAGTCTTCTGCGATGGAGTGATGAATTCAGTCGCATTTCGTCCAATCGAACGTGAATAGGCACGGACCACTTTCTTCGCGACGCGGTCCATCATCCCTTTCGTCGCGTAATATGTATAGTCTTCATAGGAAGTATGATATGTATAGACGATGGGAACGTTGAGAATCTTCGCCGCGCGACGAGCGAACATACCGATGGTGACATCAGTTTGATTATGAATCAAATCAATCTTGAATTCTTTGAGCATGTTCATCACTTTTTTATCGAAGAATTTAGTCAAGCGATAGCCATAGAGTTTTTTCATCTCTAAACCAGGCATATAAATCGTATCGTTGATGAATTCAAGCTTGCCGTTATCATGACGTGGAGTGACCACGATGACGCGATGGCCGTTTTTACGTAAAACCATCGCCAAGTTATAACATGATGTTGAAACACCGTTGATGAATGGAGGATATGTATCAGTAAATAATGCGATATTCATAAAAGCTCCTAACTCTCAATATTGAAACTAGTATAGTTCTCGTCATCTTCATCATCGTCATTTTTCTTCTTGCGATGATTTGTGTTGGTTGGCTTTTTCTTTGCCGGCTTTTTCTTGCTCACCTGTTTCAGTCTTTCCATAATCGCTTTACGCGAAAGCTCGTTGGTGTGCAGCGTCTCCTTCAATGAAGTTTCACGAGCAAGCAAAGTTTGGCGTTGGGCTTCGATGAAAGTCTCTCTTGATGGAGCCTCGCCCTCTTTGTCGAGATCGTGTGGTGCGGCGCGATAGAAGGCCGTCACAAAACCTGCGATGATGAGAGGTAAAGTAAATGTTGTTGTTCTCCAGAGGAGAAGCGCGGATGAACAAAGTTCATTTGATAAATTCACTCCATCTTGCACCATATAATAGAAACCGCTTTCAGGATTTGTCTTATCGACGAATAATTGAGTGAAGAAGTATTCAGAGATACCGGCAGAACCAGGGATTGGAATTAAGCCAGTGACCATCTGATGATAGTTGCTTAGGAAAATGGAATCCCAGAAACCTGTCTCCCATGAGGCGCCTGTCCCTTGATTGCCTAACGCTTTGCCAGCAAAGAAAGGCATTGAGAATTTGAGGATGAATAAACCGATGAAGAGGATGGTCACTAAAATGGTGAATGGAATATTGGACCACAATCTTCTGAATTCAATTTTGAAGTTTTCGACTTGGACTCTTAATCTTTCACGAGTCTTATCCGGATCTCTCACGAGTCTAATCTTATGGAATAATGAGACCATTGGACCCATGACAAAGCGATGGAATCTCTTCCAAAACGCCATTAGGAAGACGAGGAGGATAACACCAATATTGAGCAAGAAGCCGATGATTGTTAATAGCCAAATCGATAAATCAAAATTCACAAATCCTAAATCGAAATGAACATATTGAATATCGATAAGAATTTGATATTTCATACCGAATGATAATAACCCAAAGACGATGAGAACGCCTTGATAGACGATAGAATACATCGCGAGCATACTGACGGCGTTAGAGATATGAATACCTTGCTTCTTAAAGAAATAAGCCTCCATCACTTGACCGCCTGTCGCTCCAGGAGTGACTGCAGAATAGAAGTTACCAATCGATTCGACAAGCAAGGCTTTGTAGTAGCGGTAATCGCGTGTATATAGACGCGCGAAACAGAAAAGAATCAACGCTCTTAAGAGCGATAATCCGACCATCACGAGAAGCATGATGATGAGCCATTCCATTCTCGTTTCAGAAAGAATCTTGAAAGAATTCTGGAAGTCTTGACCTAATGAGACGACAAGGGCGACAACTGTCAAAATCAAAACGATGACGATGTTGATGATATATTTCACCGTCGCGCTCATCTTCTTTTTCGGCTCTTCGGGTTTAGTCTCCTCAGGTTTAATAATTTCAGTTTCTTGCTTTTCGACCATAAAATAAGTTTATCACAAACCTGCATCAAGATGCATCAAATGATAATAATATTTATATATGCGTAAAGAGATTAACGACGGTTATCGATATCAACATCGATGATATCATCGCTCGATTGGGTTCTTTTATTGACTTGTTTATTGAGAAAATTCTTCGCTGTTTTCATCCACCATGGATCTGGTTCAGTGTTTTCTGGCATCGGTTTGATATATTTCTCTTTATCGGCTTTAATCTTCGCTCTTAATTCTTCTTCATCAGCAATTGCTAAGTTGCTGCGATTTAAATCACCGCTGATGAGTTTGTTAAGGATGTTTTCATCTCGATCCATCGAATAGGCGAGCATCACGCGATCAATCGCGGCATCGACATAGACGATGACGAGTTCGGAGATGATATTGAAGATGAGGACGAAGGCCGATAAGGCAGTCACTAAAATCATCGTCTGAGTCGTCTCCATCGCGACGATTTGATAAATGGCAAGTCCAAGCGCGCCGGCTTTAAGAATATATTTACCAATTCGATACATTCTTCTCACATAACGAGACTCGATTAATTTGACTCTAGAAGCCATCCCTCTAATCCTGATGAGATAATAGAGAAGAAAGGCTAAAGATAAGCCACAGAGAACGCTATAGATGATGAGATAAGGAAGACGCTCCACATTCACGACGATGAGATAAGTATAAAAACCGATGAATAACACCTGGGTCAAAATCGTGATGAGATGAAGCAAGTTGCTCAAGTCATTTTTAATCTTGATGAACGTCGCTAATGTGTGGTCAAAATTTAATACAGCCATATTACTATTATATTCATTTTTTTCTTAAAATGAATGGTGTAAAATATTTCCATGCTCAGTAGATTAACCGTAAAAAACTTTGCAATCATCGAAGATATCGATATCACCCTCGAAAATGGGCTCACCGTTCTCACTGGTGAAACCGGCGCAGGGAAATCTTTAATCATCGATACAATCGACCTTCTTCTCGGTGAAAGAGCGAGCACAGAAATGATTAGAAACGGTAAGGAAAAAGCGGAGATAATCGGCTATTTTTCTGTCAAAAACCCACGCATTTCCGCGGTATTATCAAATTTAGACATCGATTATCTCGATGGACAAATTATTATCTCAAGAACTATCTCGGCCAACAAAAATGTCATCAAGATCAACGATAAGACAGTGACTCTTGCAGAGCTCAAATCTCTCGCGAAATATCTCGCTGATATCCATCAACAATTCGATATGGTGAAACTCTTAAACAAAGATAATTATCTTGAGATTATCGATGGTTTTAAATATGAACTCATCAACGAATATAAGAATAACTATTTAAATGAATTAGAAACACTGAAGAAAGAAAATGATGAATACCAAACTCTTGTCAACAAGATTAAAGATATCAAAGATAAAAGAGATATCTATGAATATGAACTCAAAGAAATCTCTTCTCTTAACTTATCATTAGAGGAAGAAGACGACATCCGTTCTCGTATTGAGCTTCTCAAGAACTACGATAAGATCTATGCCTTACTCGAAGAGAGCAAAGAGCTCATCGATAAAGATTCATTAGAAGATATCTATAACATCAAAGAAAACATCTCCAAACTCAGTGAGTATCAAGATGAATATCAACCTGTCGTCGAGAAGCTCAACGACTACTACTACGAATTAGAAGATATCTATAGCAATATCAAACATAAGTTGTCTCATCTCGACTATAACCCAAATGAACTCGATGAATTAGAAACGCGTAGCAACGCGATCAATCAAGTGAAGAAGAAATATGGGAAGAACGTTCCAGAACTTTTAGAATATCAAAAACAGTTGAAACTCTTACTACAAGATGATGTTGATTTAGACACTTCTTTAAATGAGGAGAGAAAGAAATTATCTCTCCAATATGATAAGACCTATAAATCCGCGAACGAATTAAGCGAATTAAGAAGAGGAATCGCTAAATCGATTTCTAACGAACTCGTCTCCAATATGGCGGATCTCGCCCTGAAGGTAAAACTCGATATCCAAGTGACATCATCTAAGAAAGATGAAGGTTTATCTTTAAGCATCTTCACCCCTAACGGCATCGATGAAGTTGAATTCTATATTGAAACCAATATCGGTGAAGGCATGAAACCACTTGCAAAAGTCGTCTCCGGTGGTGAGATGTCCCGTATCATGCTCGCGATTAAAGCTTTGTTCATCAAATCGCAGAAAATCTCCACAGTCGTCTTTGACGAAGTCGACACTGGCATCTCTGGAGAGATCGCTTCTAAAGTTGCCCATAAAATAAAAGAGATATCCTTGTCGACACAAGTTATCTCTATTACTCATTTACCTCAAGTCGCCTCTTTATCTAACCACCACTTAAAGATCTCTAAAGCGGTGAAAGATGGAAGAACGTATACATCAATCAAGAAATTATCTCTTGAAGAAAAGATCTATGAAGTCGCATCGATGATATCCGGAGGTAAAGTCACGGATAATCAACTCCAATATGCGAAAGAAATGATTCTCAATCAATAATTATTATTTCAAATATTTATCAAACCAACCTGTGATTTCTTCTAATCTTTTCACACGGTTAGATGGTTTACCCCC
>JAFZVO010000087.1 GCA_017617775.1 Bacilli bacterium
AAAGGTGGCTTAGTCCTCACTGGTAAACTCGGCGACGTGATGAAAGAGTCCGCGAGCATCGCTCTTGACTATGTCAAAGCTAACGCGGAGACGTTCAAAATCGATTCCGAATTATTCGCAAATAACGATATCCATATCCACGTCCCAGAAGGTGCGGTTCCAAAAGACGGCCCGAGCGCGGGTGTCGCGATCACATGCGCGATTATCTCCTGTTTAAGTGGACGTTCGGTCAATCCTGATGTCGCGATGACAGGTGAAGTGACTTTAAGAGGTAACGCTTTACCAATCGGTGGCTTAAGGGAAAAATCTCTCGCCGCCTTAAGAAGTGGCATCAAGACGATCATCGTTCCAAATGATAATAAGAAAGATGTTGAAGAACTTCCTCAAGAAGTGAAAGATAATCTCAAGATTGTCTATATGAAGAAAGTGGAGGACGCGATTAACGTCTGTCTAACGGATTGATATGATCAATTTCTCCAACGCGACATTCGTCAAATCGGCGACCAAATTAAGTGAAATTCCCTCATTAGCCATGGGGGAAGTTTTACTCGTTGGAAAATCTAACGTTGGAAAATCCACATTCCTCAATAACATCACCAATAAAAAGAAATTAGCATATACATCTTCTAAACCTGGCCACACCCAGTTATTAAATTACTATAATATTGATAATTCTCTCTATTTTGTGGATGCGCCTGGATATGGCTATGCCGCGAAAGGTGTGGACCTCGATGCCTTGTTTGGAAAGATGATGGACGAATATTTCAAAAATCCACGTCTTAAACTCGTGATCGTCCTCTTAGATTCCCGTCGTGAGCTAGGTGAAAACGACGTGGAGATCATCAATTATCTCCATGAGACGAAAACTAACCTCTTAATCCTCTTCACCAAATGCGACAAGATCAACCAGAAGGAGAAAGCCGCTCTACTCAAACACATCAAGGAAGTTGGTATTGAGGATGACTATTTCTTCGTCTCCTCTCTCACGAAAGTCAATCTCGACAAGGTCAAAGGATATATTGAGAATAAAGTGAAGTAGTAGACTACTTAATGATGAAAATATACTGCTCATAAGATGAATAAATATGGGCAGTATTTTTATATTATTTTCAAGACATTTTTGATGAAAAAAGTGAATTTGATATTGTATATCTAACTAATAAAGTTATAATTAAATCATAAATGAGACAAAATGTTGGTATATTGCTCCCGGTAGCATCTTTGCCGAGTGAATTTGGAATCGGTGATTTTGGGCCAAACGCTTATCGCTTTATTGATTGGCTCAGCAAACATCATTTTCGTTATTGGCAAGTGCTTCCATTAAATCCTCTTGGATATGGTAACTCTCCATATATGTCGACTTGTTCGATCGCTTTGGATTATCGTTACATTTCTTTAGAGATGCTCGAGAAACAAGGTCTCATTTCTGATGTCCCACATTATCGTGAGAATTCTCCATATGTGAACTATGAGAAAGTTGATACTTTCAAAGATAAATGGATCTATAAAGCCTATCTCAATTACCGCAAGGGCAAGATGGAAGCTTTAAAGAAATTCAAGACTCGTCATCCTTGGGTCATGCAATATGCGACTTATGAGACATTTAAGAAACACAATAACTATGTCCCATGGAATCAGTGGAGCGATGAAGAGATTCATTATTATGAGAATCATAACAATCCTCCAAAGAGATATTTAAAAGAAATCGATTATATTGTTTTCAAACAATATTTAGCCCATAACCAATGGCATCGTCTCCTCTCCTATGCGAGAAGCAAGAACGTGAAGATCATCGATGATATGCCATTCTATGTCGGTTTTGATTCGATGGAATGCTGGCTCAACAAGAGCTTATTTGCCTTTGATGAAAACAACAGACAGACTTTAGTCGGTGGCTGCCCACCTGATGCCTTCTCTGAAGACGGACAATTATGGGGTTCCCCAATCTATTTATTCGACAAGATGAAGGAAGATGGCTATAAGCTCCTCGTCGATAGAACTGGTTATCTCGGCAATATGTGCGATTATTTAAGAATCGATCACTTTAGAGCATTCGATACTTATTATGTGATTCCAGGTGACGCGACTAACGCGAAGATCGGTGAATGGAAAGTCGGTCCACGTGACGAATTCTTCCATATCCTCAAAGAGAAATATCCAAATATCAAGATCATCGCTGAAGATTTAGGTGATTTATTCCCATCCGTCATCGAATTACGCGACCGACTCAACCTCCCTGGCATGTATATTGAAGAATTCAAATTATTTGAACCAAACGCCCAAGCGGGTGAGAACATGATCGTCTACACAGGGACACATGATAACGATACATTATACGGATGGATCAAGAGCTTGAAACCTGAAGAGCTATCCTTCTTAACTAATAAATTCAACTGCAAACCTCATCAACTTTATAAAAAGATTATTGAACATGTCTTGTCACTTCCAAGTTACATGACAATTTTCCCTCTCCAAGATTTGCTCAAACTCGATGGTAAGGCCAGAATGAACCTCCCAGGGACATGTGGTCATCCAAACTGGGCCTGGAGATTGAAGAGTTTTGACCAGCTCAAAAAGGCCAAATTCAAAATCAAATAGGTGATTTATGGCCAAGAAGATTAGAAAAGTATATAACACGAAATTGTTATACCGTTGGAGCTTACCTCTCTGGTTAACATTATTTTTTATTTTAATAGTGGTCGCACCTCTGGTGGTTTCCTTATTCATGCAGTGTTTTGATCTCTGGAGTGATTCCCATTATGAAATCAACTCTTTAAACATCGTGATGAACTTATTCCAACAACCAAATGAAGCGGTCCTCGCCTTCCAAAATCAAATCATCGCGCCTGTTAAAGGTCTTAATAATATCATCGGTATGGTCGTCGAGATCGGCTTTAATTATGTGATGCCAGCCTTCGCTTTATTAATGGCCTTATTCGATGTCATCTTAGTGATCTTCTTCTTGCTCGGCTTATTAAGCGGAAGATTCCATCACTGGAAAGGACCATTCGCCCTCTCCGTTTGGGCGACAGTCCAAGCCTTCTTCTATTACGGCTTAATGATCGGCTTAACATTCTATATGAACAGCCAATTCCCAAATATTCCCGAAATGTCTTCCTACACGATGGGATGCATGTATGCGATTATCTACTTATCCGCGATGCTTGTCGCGACGATCATTTTAGGCATCATCTATTCCGCAGGATTCAAAGGTCGAGAATTCATCCCTAACAAAACATATTTAGAAAACTTCATTCAACAGATGACCCATGGTATGAGAAATTCTGTTGATTACACCCCTCAACCAATTATTATTAATAATAATACCACTCCTGCGCCTCAAGCTGTGGCTCCAGCGCAAGAGGCTAAACCACAAGCTCCAGTGATCGTCAACGCGGCCCCTCAAAAAGTCGTGGAGACTAAATATGTCACTAAAGTGAAGAAAGTCTATCCCACAGAGGTTGATCAATCTTTGAAATACATCTCTGGCCACGCATATGCGAAAAACGTGCACCTCCTCTCCGCGAGCATTCCCGAAGGAGTTGATAAAATTGGTGCATCTGCTTTCGCAAACTGTGTTAATATTAAAGTAGTTACCATACCGACTTCAGTAAAAGAGATTGGCTATAATGCCTTCTTTAACTGCAAAAGTCTTGAAAGAATCGTCTATGCTGGTCGTAAAGAGCAGTGGCGAAAAATTAAAAGAGGTTCTAACTGGCTTAGTAAAGCCGGTACAACTATTGTTTCGTGTGTTGACGGAGCAATACAGGTAAATCCATATCGTAAATAATAAGGAGGAAAATTATGAAGAAAAGACTATTACTTACGTTATTACCATTAACATTTCTTGTAGCGGCTTGTAGTGGGAACAGCCAAGAAGCACAAGAAGAAGCTTCTAGACAAGCCCAATCTCAATCCCAAGCTGCTCAATCTCAATCCCAAGCAGCTGGTGATGAGTCATCCGCAGCAGGAGATGATGAAACTAGCGCAGATGCTTCTTCTGACGACATTAGAGCTCATACTTCTCTAGAAGGTGAAGGCTATGAAGTCAAGATTGGTGACCTTTACTACACTTTAGATGAGCAAACGGCCGATGAAGGAAGAAAAGAATCCTACAACATTGAAAATGTTGAATTAACTGCTGGTGACAAAGTTTCTGTCTATTTAGATGGTGGCGAAGCCTTAAGCATTTGGGCCGAAGCCGATACTACTTATGGTGTCTATCCTAACTACGATGAGAGACCAAGCAACGAACAACATACTGAATTTACTGTTACTGCAACAGATACTGGTAATGTTTACTTCCACGTTAACAGCGATGATTCTTACTCACTTTGGTTAACTCCAAATCAATCCAACGCTGATGGCGGAAGCGGTAGCGGTAGCGGAAGCGGTGAGACTGTAACTGGTTCCAAGTTCATCATTTACAGCGTTACTAATAGTGCTAAGATTTGTGATTTAACACTCGATGGTTCTAAAGACCACCAAGGTAGAGATCAAGGTGTTGCAACTGCTGTTGTCTTAACTGAAGGCGATGTCATTCAACTCTATGATACTGAAAACAATGCTGGTTGGATTACAACAATCGAAGGTTATTCATTTGGTGGTGAAAATGCGGATTCAACTAATTACACTGCCTATTTAACCCCAGGCACTAACAGCTGGACAGTCGTTCAAGGTTGTACTGTTGATATCTATGCGAAATTCGCATTCAACAACGATTCCATCTACTTCGGTTTACACGCTTAATTGTAATTAA
>JAFZVO010000088.1 GCA_017617775.1 Bacilli bacterium
GGCAGTTGAACAACCGAGGATTCCCGTTCGGCGTCCTAAAAAAGACAAATAAAAATAATAATTTGAAATCTTTAAAAGTAAGATATAATTATTTATATATGAGCGATAAGGCTAAGAAAAGTATCATCATCGGTGTGGCAGTTTTTGAAGCGCTGTTTTTGGTTTTTGCTTTAGTCATCTCCATCATCGTCTTCATCACTATCACAAATGGTGAGGGCATGACAGAGGATATGTGGAGACAAGCCAACCTCGATAAGAACGGCCCATTCATCGGCTTCTTACAAAATGAGAATATGGCGTTCTTCTGCATCTTCATCATTCCAACATTAGTCTTCATCGTCGTCGACTTCATCTACTTCGCTATCATCGCAAGCAAGAAAGAGAGCAGCTTAAGCGATGCGGAACTCAAAGCCATCAAGAAACAAGCGGAAGAAGAAGTAAGAGCGGAAATGCTCGAACAGATGAAAGCCGAATTAAAACAAGAACAAGAAGAAAAGAAAGAAGAGAAACCGGAATAACCGGTTTTCTTTTTTAATCAAAATAAAAGTTGCCCAATTTCTTAGGCAACTTGTTTTTTGCTCAATAGTAATTATCCGTTAACTTTTTCGAAGTAGCACATGCCACTAGTCTGTTCACTACCGACAGGGACCTTTGTCTTCAATGTTGGTGTGTCACCATCATAGAGCATCAATCCGCTGAATGTCTTCTTATAGGGGAAGGATTCAGTTGTCACTGTGAACTTGTATAAGCTATCAACTGTGTAAGTACCATTCGCTGTCAAAGCTTCCACATCATATTCGTTTTCACCGACTAAGACAGTACCAGCAGTATAGGTGAGGGTGAAGGCGTTGTTCGCTTTGAGTTCGAGAACCGCGTAGACTTGAGTCTTGCCTTCTGGAGCGTCCATATGGTTGTCATACTTACCGAGAAGTTTGGCTTCGTCTGGGGCGAATGTCATTTGGAATGTGGATGGAACCATACTGGAGATTGGATCCTTTGGAGACCAAATGCTGATCGTCGCATTGCCGTACGCAACACGAGAGACAATACCTTGCTCATTCACTGTCGCAACATCTGGATTGCTAGTATTGAACTTTAAATCGCTGTAGCTTTGAAGATTGATCAATGTGATCACTGTCTTTAAGTCGAAACTTGCTTCTTTTGTGGTCGCGAAGACTTTGGTTAACTCGAATGCCTTGAGACTAATCTGTGAGGATTCAGGTTCAGAAGTGCTCGCGGGAACACTGGAAGAGGCTGGTTGAGGGGAGCCACATGCCACTAAAGCAAACATGGCAGGAAGGAGTACGAGTAATTTCTTTTTCAATTTTTTTGCCTCGCTTTCTATCTTATATTATAAATTTTTATAGGTAATAAAGCAATTTTGCTTTAAGGACTTTACAAACACTGATAGATGATGAGTAATCACAATAATATACTCTAAAACCCGCATCTGTTATATAATTAATTTATAAATAAAAGAGGACATATTTATGCGCAAAACAAAGATTATTTGCACTGTCGGTCCTGCGAGCGAAGACGAGGAAACCCTCATCAAGATGGCGGAAGCCGGAATGAACGTCGCAAGAGCGAATTTTTCTCATGGAGATTATGCACAACATCAAAGAAGATTTGATTTAATCAAAAAGGTCAGGGAAGAACTCAATAAACCGATCGCTATTCTTTTGGACACCAAAGGTCCAGAATACCGCATTGGAATGTTTGAAGATGGAGAAATCACCTTAAAAGCCGGTGATACCTTCACTTTCACCACTGAACAGATTACTGGTAACCAAGAAAGAGTCTCTGTTTCTTATAAGAAATTATGTGAAGAACTCGAAGTCGGTGACCCAATCTTAGTCAATAACGGATTAGTGAGATTTAATGTTAAAGAAATCTCTGGTCATAACATCAAATGTGAAGTGGAAATCGGGGGTAAACTCTCCAACCGTAAATCCATGTCCTTCCCGAGCAAACATTTAAAACAAGAATTCTTATCCGAAGTTGATAAACAAGACTTATTATTCGGTATTAAAAATGATATCGACTATGTCGCGGCTTCTTTCGTATCCTGTAAACAGGATATGGTCGATATGCGAAACTTCCTCGATGCGAACGGTGGCAAAGACATCGAGATCATCGCGAAAATTGAAAACCGATTCGGTGTGGATAATGTCGATGAGATCTGTGAAATCGCCGATGGTATTATGGTTGCCAGAGGTGACTTAGGTGTGGAAGTTCCATTCATCGAAGTCCCATCCATCCAAAAGATGCTCATCAAAAAATGCCGTATGAAAGGAAAGATCGTCGTCACCGCTACTGAGATGTTAGAATCGATGATCAACAATCCAAGACCAACGAGAGCGGAAATCTCTGACGTCGCGAATGCCGTCTATGACGGAACAAGCGCGATTATGCTTTCTGGAGAGTCTGCGGCCGGTAAATATCCAGTGGAAGCGACCAAGAATATGGCGGATATCGCGGAATTCACTGAAAAGAAAATCAATTACAAGAAACTATTCGAAGAAACAAACTTTGAAATTAGAAATACCACAGACGCTGTTTCTCACGCGACATGCGATATGGCAGTCGATATCGGCGCGAAAGCCATTGTCGTCTCCTCCATCTCCGGAGCGACTGTCCGTATGATTTCTCGCTTTAGATGTCCAGTCGATATCTTAGGTGTCACCACCAGTGAAAAAGTCTGGTATAAACTCGCCCTTTCTTGGGGAGTCACTCCCGCTATTGCTGGTAAATTTGAGCACACCACTCCGATGTTCAACAACGCTCTTAATCTCGCAAGAATGGAATTCAAACTCCAGCCTGGTGACCATGTCATCTTAACCGGTGGCTCCGTTGGAGCGAGACAAGGTGGAACAAACCTCATCAAGTTAGAGACAGTTCGGTAAAATTAATTACAAGTATCAAAAAAATGACTAGCAGTTGCTAGTCTTTTTTATATTTACTTCTTTTCTTCGTCCCTTATGAGACGCATATTGACATGGCAATATCCTGTCGGATTCTTATATAGATAATCTTGATGATATTCTTCCGCATCATAGAAATTATCTAATGGCAATACTTCGATGTTATATTTGCCTTTAATATTTTTACTTAAATAATCTTTGATGATTTGACGTTCATCTGGATTAACAAA
>JAFZVO010000089.1 GCA_017617775.1 Bacilli bacterium
AATGTTGAGGTTGGTGGGGTTAATAATATCTCTGTCGCGACCTTGTCCGCATGTATCACATACGGTATACAAATACTCGCGGGCTTGATGATGGTCTCGATGATCATCGTCATGATGGCGATTTCTGTGGAATCCATGAATCGTATCGGTGAAGTTCTTGAAGAAAAACCAACAATTGAAAACCCAGAAAATCCTGTCTATGAAGTGAAAAACGGTGATATCGAATTCAAAAACGTTAATTTCCGTTATTCTTTAGAAGCAGAAAATAATGCGGTCAGCAATATCAACATCAAGATTAAGTCCGGTCAATTTGTCGGCGTCATCGGTTCCACTGGAAGTGGAAAGACGTCTTTGGTTAACTTGATTTGTCGTTTGTACGATGTCAGTGAAGGTGAAGTCCTAGTAGGCGATGTCAATGTTAAAGATTATGACCTCGAGACCCTCCGTAATAATGTCGCGGTTGTTTTACAAAAGAACGTATTATTCTCCGGCACCATAAAAGACAATTTGAGATGGGGCGATGAGAACGCGACAGACGAAGAGATAAAACACGTCTGTAAGATCGCTCAAGCGGATGAATTCATCGAAAAATTCCCCAAAGGATATGACACATACATCGAACAAGGTGGCACGAACGTCTCTGGTGGACAAAAACAGAGATTATGTATTGCGAGAGCTTTGCTCAAGAAGCCAAAAGTGATTATTTTAGACGACTCTACTTCCGCGGTTGACACTAAAACCGATGCGATTATTCGTAAGAATTTAAAAGAGATCGTCCCAGATACGACAAAAATCGTTATTGCCCAACGTATTTCTTCCATTGAAAATGCTGATCAAATCATCGTTATGGACAATGGACAAATCAACGCGATCGGTACTCACGATTCTTTGTTAAAGAATAATGAAATCTATCAAGAGGTTTATTATTCTCAAAACAAGAAAGGAGGTAAGTAATTATGCCACCTAGACATAATTTCAGCGGTAAGCCGAAAAAAGGCACAATGAAATTCCTCCTTGGTAACTTCCTCAAACTCTATAAGTGGAGAATGCTTTTAGTGGTTGTTTGCCTCGGTTTCAATGCGGCGACCAACTTCTCTGCTTCTATCTTTATTAGAAATATTACTGATACTTTAACGAGTCAGACATTAACAAAGACCGAGATGTGGCAACAAGTTGGATTCTTATTATCCATCATGGGTGCCATGTACATTGTGGGTATCTTCGCGAGTTATACTTGGAACCGCGTGATGGCGGTTACCACCCAGAAATATTTAAATGAGATGAGAATTAAGATGTTCAACCATCTAGAAACATTACCAATTAGATATTTCGACACTCATAAACACGGTGACATCATGTCGTTATTCACTAACGATATCGATACGATCAGACAATTCTTTGCCCAGGCCGTACCAAATATCTTGATGGCGACATTCTCCCTCGTCGGCATTCTCATCGTGATGTTCGTCTATTCCTTATGGCTCTCACTTGTCGTCTTCTTTGGCACATTCTTCATGTTTATGAATGCGAGAAGACATGGAGGCGCGGCCAACAAGTTCTTCGGTAAACAACAACAGGCTATTGGTCGTGTAGAAGGCAATATCGAAGAATCTATTAATGGCTTAAAAGTCATTAAAGTCTTCACCCACGAAGAGAAATCCATCGCTGAATTCGATAAGTTAAATGATGAATTGTTTGAATACTCAAATCAAGGCAATAAAGCCGGTAATATTCTCGCTCCAATCATGGGCAATATCGGCAACTTCATCTATGTGGGATGCGTCATCGTCGGTTGTGTCATCATGGTTAAGGGTTGGAACAATATCTCCATCTCTGATGGAATCGCACCAATCACCTATGGTGTTATCCTCGCTTTCTTATCTATCGCACGTGGCTTCTCTGTAAACGTCAACAACCTCTCACAACAGATCATGTTTGTCGCGATGTCCACAGCGGGTGCTTCTCGTATTATGGTGTTACTTGAAGAACAGCAAGAAAGAGACTCTGGTTACGTCAGCCTCGTCCACATCAAATACCATGAAGACGGTACATTTGAAGAAACAAATGAAAGAACAAGATATTACGCTTGGAAACATCCTCATCAAGCGGATGGTACAATCACATATACCGAACTTAAAGGCGATATCGTCTTAGATGACGTGACATTTGGTTATGTCCCCGAGAAGACAGTTTTACATAATGTCTCTATCTACGCGCGCCCCGGTCAAAAGATTGCCCTTGTAGGCGCGACAGGCGCTGGTAAAACTACTATTACCAATCTATTAAACCGCTTCTACCACATTGAAGGTGGAAAGATTAGATATGATGGTATCAACATCACGAAGATTAAAAAAGCGGAACTAAGACGTTGCCTAGGTATTGTTTTACAAGACGTTAACTTGTTCACCGGCACAGTGATGGACAATATCAGATTCGGCCGATTAGACGCGACT
Organism: Bacilli bacterium; assembly: GCA_017617775.1. The sequence continues at coordinate 2,454 of JAFZVO010000089.1, forward strand.
GATGAAGAATGTATGGAAGCCGCGAGAATCGCGAATGCCTACGACTTTATCACTCGTCTACCAGAAGGCTTTAATACGATGCTTGATGGTGATGGTTCTAACTTATCACAAGGTCAGAGACAATTAATATCTATCGCCCGTGCAGCCGTCGCAGACACGCCTGTTTTAATCCTTGATGAAGCGACTTCTTCTATCGATACTCGTACCGAGAAATTAGTCCAAGAAGGTATGGATAAATTAATGGAAGGAAGAACAGTCTTTGTCATCGCTCATAGGTTGTCCACCATTCAAAATGCCGATGCGATTATGGTCATGGATCAAGGTCGTATTATTGAACGTGGTAACCATGATCAACTCATCAAACAGAAAGGTGTCTACTATCAGCTATACACTGGTGCCTTCGAGCTAGAATAATCGAGATTTGCATTAAAAAGCATATAAAAACCGCATTATTTTGACGAAATGCGGTTTTATTTTCTTTTAGTTTCCTCTCTTTAAGAATTTGTTTAAATCACGGTACACATCTTTAAGTTGAGGATACATTTTGACATATACCTTCTTATATAATGTGTCGTAATTCTTATGGGCTAATTCGTTAGGATAGAAGGTCTTGGTTTTATGGACCATCGCATGTGTCGCTTCTTCAACATTATCGAATTCTTTCGCGGCGACGAACACGCTTAAGGCCGCGCCTAATGTCGTAGTCTCAAATGTTTGGACACGGCTCACTGGTAATCCGAATACGTCCGCGGTGATCTGACAGATATCATCGCTTTGGCTACCACCGCCAGAGACCATCACGTGGTCGACCTTTTCGTGTTGACTATGTTCGATGCTCTCCAATCCTTCTCTTAAGGAATAAGCGATGCCTTCAATGATCGCACGATAGATATGAATGCGGGTGTGGACATCAGAGAATCCGATGATCGCACCTTTCGCGAATGGACGGGATAATCCTGGTCCCCAATACGGTTGAACGATCAAACCCTCACATCCCGGTGGAACTTTTCTGAGTTCCGCGTCGAGAAGCTCTTCGATCATACCTCGATCTCTTTCGTTATCGAAATCTTTCGCGAATTCTTTTGCATACCAAGTTAACATCCAATATCCACGATAGATTTGGACTTCCATATTATGCCATCCTGGAACTGCCGCTTGATAGGCTGGTAAGAATGGTTCTGGTTCATGATATTTTTGGTTGCTGACTTCAATAGATGAGGCTGTACCATATGAGACGGCCGCGCAATGTGGGCTTAACGCGCCAACACCGACTGTTTCACAGGCTTTATCACTACCAGTCGCATAGACTTTAATACCTCTTGGTAAACCGACTTCATCAGCGATTTCATCTTTGATGGTCGCGATTACTTCACCGACCGGGACTAAATCGCAAAGCATACGATTTGGAATGCCAAAGAACCTACCTTTAAGAGCCTGGAATTGATACCACTTACCTTGACGATAGTTGATTGGGTAATGTCCGACCATACACGCGACCGAGTCTGCG
>JAFZVO010000090.1 GCA_017617775.1 Bacilli bacterium
CTAAGAGATAGGTGATAAGTATTAGCAAGGATGATACCCGCTCCCATCTCTTTGATTTCTTCAGGAGACAATGTTTTAACTGTCGCTAAAGTACCAACAGGCATAAAGATTGGGACTTCAACGTCTCCATGTGGAGTGTGAAGAACACCGTATCTCGCTCCACAATTCTTATCAACATGTAATATTTCTAAATAGAAGTCTTTCATACGGATTACATTATATAAAAAATAGCAATTAAATTGCTACTTAATAGATAACTTTTTAGTATAAGTTACTCTCCAATGATATCTTTGATGAAATATCTGGCCTCATATTTCCAGCTTGGCCAATCATGTGTCGCGTGTTCATCCCAGAAGTGATACCAGACATTGATTCCTTTTTGATCCGTCACCTCTCTAAGCCAATAATTTGAATAAGCAACAAGGTGCTCAAAAGCCCCTTTACCAATAACCACGATCATTCTTTTTTGATTGTATTTCTCAATCCAGGGGTGATCACTAGGCATGTTTGTAAGAAAATGAACAGGTGAATTATTATAGGCATTCTCGTCGAAATAGTCACCGAAGAAATAGGCGTTATCATAGTTACCAGATAACCCTAAAAACCCCGCGAATAAATCTGGTCGTCTAAAGAAGTGATTGCCCGCGTGAGTGGCCCCCATTGAGCAACCAAAAAGGAATGGCTCGCAGTATCCACCTTGTCGATCATAGATGAATGGAAGAACCTCATTAACAACATATTCATGATATTGAGAAAGCATATAGGATGCATGAGCGCGATCCCAGCTTTTATTCTCTACAGATTCATCATCATTGCTATCCAAACAATAAAGTTTAATCTTCCCGCTTTCGATAAAATCAGCGAGATTATCAATCATTCCATTATTATAAAAATCATCGCTTTGTTTGCCTTGGCATGGATAGCAAATAAAAGGCATGCCGTAATGGCCATAAATCTTAATTCTCATGTTTCTGTTCACACGAGATGAATACCAACATACTTCTTCGTACTGCATATTGTTGTAGGTTTATCTAGTTATATTGACTATATTTCTTATCGAAAATATTTCACAACCATCAAGACAATTTTCTTATTGAGTTCAAAATCAGGTAAAAGACGTTGATGCTGTAAAAGTTGTCCGTTTTCTGTCAGCATTTTTTCGAATTCTTTCGTATAAAACCAAAGTCTTAAATCCTTTTGGACAAAATCATCATTCTTTTTGTAGAAATCAAAGGTGAATGGAATATAATATATTTTTCCATTTTCAATTCTAAAGTTCTGTGGGTTAAAATCTAACTGCATCATCGCTCTTCTTGCATTCCAGTTGATGAGGAATAATTGTTGATAGATGTCGTCATCAAAATCATGGTCGATGAGTTCTTCATACATCGTTGGACCATCGATATATTGCATCAGAGCATAACCGGTTTTCTTATCCATATAGTAGACTTCTGGAGAAGCGACATTTGAGGTCTTCATTCTCTTCATCGCATATTTGAAATCGGAGAAAGCGTTGGTCTTAATTCCAAGCCATCTCACGACATATTTCTTCCCTTCTCTTTCGACGAGCATAAGATTCTCGCCGAGCTCTTTGATCGGTGTGTATTCGTTCTTCTTAATAATGATGTTATCCATAGTTTTACCTCGTTTCTATTCTACTTTAGGATTCGCTTCATAATATAGTCTGAAATATAGTTTTTGATACAAGGAGAAATTGATTACTTCCTCTGTATCTTTATCGACATCAGTCGGCGTGTCGTTATAGGAATCTGTTCCTTCTTTTTCTCCACTTAATTTAAGATAGAGATCATTGACCCAGTTACCGAATTCGGCGAATGAATTATGTTTCTTCCAATATTCATATCCATAATTCCTATTCTTCTTATAATTAATATCTAATGAATTGATCACTTCGGCATAATCGGTAGGAACACCGGTGAGGCTCGCTAAATAAGTTAAAGAAGATAAAGAGAAATAATAACCTGAATATCTAAAATATGAATTCTTGCTGGTAAGCATTAAATATAAGGCGATGAAATCAGCATCTTCTTCTTTCATCACTCCTTTAGTGTGTAATATCTCGTGCGCGAAAGTCATCGGTTTTGATGCATTTGTGTTGAGGTAATTAACATTTGCTTCGCTGGTCGGCATGAATGTCACCCCAGTAATATGGAGTTCGCGATATATAAAAGATGAGACCATCGGTTTTGCTCTTGTGGTAAATGGATTGAAATAATCCCCATATTCTTCCTGTAATCTATCAAACTCTAAAGCTAATAAATCATTCATCTCTCTAATGGAATATGGAGAGACTAATTCTCCCTCTTCATCAAATTCCATCTCTGAAGTCACTTTATTGCAGTCTTCTATGAAGTAGTCATTGATTTTACGGAATTCTGTCTTCTCTACTTTTTCTTCATATACCGTCACTGGATGTTTTTCACGGTTATAAGCCATCTCTGCGGTCATCTGATAGATAGTAAGAGTTGAAATAACCATTAAAGCAATAGACAATAATTTGCTTATTCCACGAATGAATCTACCCTTAGCCATATCGATGATGAATTTGACGAGTAAAATGATCCCCGTAATGACAAGCATCACAATAATCACCTCCGTCAAAGAGAAAGGGACCCATTTAAAGAGAGAGCCAATCGTTGTTTCATACCATCTCGCTGGGTTTCTTGTCCACCATTCACAGATTGCCGTGTTGGTTTTTAAGAGGATGAGAATGATGAGAAAAATAACCCAAATGGCAATAAGCACAAGTTGGGCGATGATATGAGGTCGTTTTTTATTCTCTTCAGCCATACGAGCATTATATTTTATGTCTCACTTTATTGCAACATAAGGCAAAGAACTGCCCATATTTTCTTAATGATAGTTTTATTATTTTTGTCTATTCTAGTTTTGTTGTTTTCAAAATGGACAATTATTCCAATTTCATTCTTCTATTTTCTCCGTTTTCACTTTCAATTATTCTAAATTCTTTAAGAATATATTGAAGAAATCCCGTTTCTAATTCATAATTTTATTATGTTTATGGAGGTCGTTTATGGCTAAGTTACAACCACAAGCTGCCAAACAGATCGCGGAGATAGTCGAACGTTATAGAAACGAAGAAACTCCTTTGATGATGATTTTGGAAGCTATCCAAGAAGAGTACGGCTACATCCCTCTCGAAGTCCAAGAATTAGTTGGTTCATTACTCAACATTCCTGTGGCGGAGATTTATGGTGTTGTCACTTTCTACTCATTCTTCTCTCTCACACCAAACGGAAAATATGTCATTGGTGTGTGTTTAGGTACTGCCTGTTATGTTAAAGGCAGCCAACTCGTGATGGACAAGTTCTCTGAATTGCTCAAGATTAAACCTGGGCAAACTACAGAAGATGGTCTCTTCACATTAGATGCATTACGCTGCATCGGTGCCTGCGGTATTGCCCCAGCTATTTCCATTAATGGAAAGGTCTATCCAAAAGTGGAAGTTGGTAAAGTCGCCGACATCATTAAAGAATATAAGGACAAGGAGGGTATCGCATAATGTGTAGAATCGCAGATGAAAAAGGACTCCAAGAGTTAATCGTCAAATATTCTGATAAACTCGCGAGAAAGTTCGCCGGCAAAGACGGTAAGAAACACCTCGTCGTCTGTGGCGGTACTGGATGTTTATCATCCAACTCCCACGAAATTCTCGTTAAATTACAAGAATTAATTAAAGAAAAAGGTTTAGAAGACAAAGCTGAAGTCAACGTCGTTGGCTGTTTCGGTTTCTGTTCTCAAGGCCCATTCGTCAAGATCTTCCCAGACGATAGGCTCTATCGTATGGTCAAAGAATCCGACGCTGAAAGAATCATCGAAGAAGATATCATCGGTGGTAAATGCATCGAAGATCTCTTATACGAAGATCCAGCCACTCACCAAAAGGTTGAGAAACAAGATGATATCAACTTCTATAAGAAACAGAAGAGAATCGCCTTACACGGATGTTCAATGATCAACCCAGAAATGCTCGAAGAAGCCTTAGGCTATGGAGCGTTCAAGGGCTTAGTTAAAGCTCTCCACATGTCCCAACAAGAAGTTGTCACTGAAGTGCTCAATTCCGGTATCCGTGGACGTGGAGGCGCTGGCTTCCCAACTGGAAGAAAATGGCAATTTGCTTTAGACCAAAAGAATGATACAAAATACGTCGTCTGTAATGGTGACGAAGGTGACCCAGGTGCCTTCATGGATCGTTCCATCCTCGAAGGTAACCCAATCGGTGTTATCGAAGGTATGATGATTGCTGGTTATGCAATCGGCGCACAAAACGGTTATTTCTACGTTCGTGCGGAATACCCAATCGCAGTTAAGAGATTAAGACTCGCGATTAAAGAATTAGAAGAAGCTGGTTTATTAGGTGACAACATCTTAGGTACAGGCTTCTCCTTCAGATGTCATATCCGTTTAGGTGCTGGCGCATTCGTCTGTGGCGAAGAGACAGCCCTCCTCAATTCTATTGAGGGAAAACGTGGTATGCCAAGACCAAGACCTCCATTCCCTGCTGTCAAAGGTTTGTGGGGAAAACCAACAATTATCAACAACGTTGAAACTCTCGCGAACATCCCTTACATCTTAAGAGAATCCGCGGCGGAATACGCGAAGATTGGTACCGAGAAATCCAAAGGCACTAAGGTGTTCGCCTTAGGCGGCAAAGTCAACAACGTCGGCTTAGTCGAAGTTCCAATGGGTACAACTCTCAGAGAATTAGTCTTCGATATCGGCGGCGGTATCCCAGGTGGCAAGAAATTCAAAGCCATTCAAACTGGTGGTCCATCCGGTGGATGTTTAACTGAGAAAGACTTAGATGTCGAAATCGACTTCGATTCATTGGTCGCCCGTGGATCCATGATGGGTTCTGGTGGTGCAATCGTCATGGTCGAAGACAACTGTATGGTCGACGTCGCGAAATTCTACATGGAATTCATCTGTGATGAATCATGTGGTAAATGTTCTCCATGCCGTATCGGTACTAAGAGAATGCTTGAAATCTTAACAAAGATTACAGATGGCAAAGGCACTCCACAAGATCTTGAAGATCTTAAAGAACTCGCCAATGCGACAAGAACTAACTCCTTATGTGCGTTAGGTCAAACAGCCGCGAACCCAGTCACTTCCACAATGACAAACTTTGAAAATGAATATAGAGCGCACGTCTATGATAAGAAGTGTCCAGCTCACGTCTGTAAGAACCTCATGGAATACAAGATCGTTCCAGAGAAATGTATCGGTTGTGGTCTCTGTGCGAGAAACTGCCCAGTGCAATGTATCGCCAAGACTGAAGAACCAACAGCGAGAAATCCAAAGATGTTCATCCACAAGATTGATGCTGGTAAGTGCGTGAAGTGTGGATTATGCGCGAGCAATTGTCGCTTCGGCGCAATCATTAAACAATAGGAGGAACTATCGATGGCTTTAGTAAACATTAAAATCGAAGGTAAAGATTACCAAGTAGATAGCTCATTAACAGTTCTTGAAGCATGCCGTAAATGCGGTTATGTCATTCCATCTCTCTGTTCTTGGAACAAGGGTGAATGCTCATTAGCCAGCTGCCGTGTCTGCTTAGTCGAAGTGAAAGGCGCGAGAGGTTTAGTCGCCTCCTGTGCGTATCCTGTTAACGAAGGTATGGAGATTTTAATCTCCTCACCAAAAGCAATGGAAGCGAGAAGAACTTCTGTTGAGCTCTTATTATCCAATCACCAAAGAAACTGCTTACAATGTGACAAAGAAGGACATTGTGAGTTATTAAAAGTCGCGGAACTCGTCGGTGCCAGAGATGGCAAATACATGGGTTCTGTCACTGAAGCGACAATCGATGAACTCGCTCCAGGCTTAAAGAGAAACACTGCCAAATGTATCTTATGTGGCAGATGTGTTGAAGCATGTAAGAATGCCCAAGGCATCGGTATCTTAGGATTTGAAAATCGTGGATTCTCCACTATCGTCTCTCCAGCGGAAAACCGTAGCTTTGCTAACTCTCCATGTATGCAATGTGGACAATGTGTCCTCGTTTGCCCAACAGGTGCTTTAATGGAACA
>JAFZVO010000001.1 GCA_017617775.1 Bacilli bacterium
GTCGCTGACTATGAGAGAAAACAAAAGGATCGTTATGTCCCAGAGAAAGTCATCGCTTCTGTCGTCGGTGAATTCGACGAGAAGATTGCCATCATCGGTGCCGGTCCAGCGGGTTTAAGTGCGGCCTATTACTTATGTGAAATGGGCTTCAGACCAACAGTCTTTGAAAAGAATGAAAAACCTGGCGGTATGATGATGTACGGTATTCCATCCTATAAGTTAGAGAAAGATGTCATCATGGATGAAATCGAAATCATCAAGAAGATGGGTGCAGAGATCAAGTGTGGTGTGGAAGTCGGTAAAGACGTCACCATCGAAGAACTCAAGAAACAAGGCTATAAAGCCTTCTATATCGCAATTGGTTGCCAAGGTGGTCGTAGACCAGGTGTCGCTAATGACACCGCCAAAGGCACTGATATCGCTGTTAACTACTTAAAGAACGCCTTAGACAAACAAGTGAAATTCACTGGTGATGTCGTGGTCGTCGGTGGTGGTAATGTCGCGATTGACTGTGTCCGTACTGCGCATAGATTAGGTAGCAAGAACGTGCAGATGTTCGCTCTTGAATCTCGAGAGACAATGCCTGCCTCTAACGATGAAGTGAGAGAGACCCTTGAAGAAGGTATCACCATTAATAATGGTTGGGGACCAAAAGAAGTCAAGGTCAACGACAAAGGTGAAGTTAGTGAAATCGTCTTTAAGAAATGTACTGCTACACTAGACAAAGATGGCAAATTCAATCCTCAATATGATGAGTCAGAAACGATGTCCGTCAAAGCTGATAAGATCGTCTTCGCGATCGGTCAAGCGATTGAATGGGGCAAGTTACTCGAAGGTAGCAAAGTCACATTCTGGCATGGCAATTACCCACTCGCTGATAAGTTAACTTATCAAACTGCGGATGAAGATATCTTCGTCGGCGGTGATGTGTTCACTGGTCCAAAATTCGTCATCAATGCGATTGCTGCTGGTCACGAAGTCGCGGATGCTCTCGCGAGACACGTCCGTCCAAACGCTCATCCAACTATCGCCTTCAATCGTCGTGGATTCACTCCACTCAATAAAGACGATATCACTCTTCCAGGTTATGATGATGCGGGTCGACAAGAAGAAGGTGTGGATGAATCCATCGACCATAAGAATTCCTTCAAAGATGCCCACAAGACACTCACTGAAGAACAAGTCAAGATTGAGACTCAAAGATGTCTCTCCTGTGGTGCCGCTTGGGTCGATTACAATAAATGTATCGGTTGTGGTATTTGTACCACTAAATGTAAATTCGATGCTATCCACTTGGTGAGAGATCATCCAGAATGCTCTACGATGAAACGCGCGGAAGATAAAGTTGGTACTCTCCTCAAATATGCGTTGAAGCGTGAAGTGAAGATCTTGCTCCATAGCGGTAGCAAAGAAGCGCGTATGATGCGTCAAAAACGCAAAGAGTGGAACAAGTATTACAAGACTGCCAAGAAAGAAAAACCTTGGACAGGTAATGCCTTATAAAAGATGCACGAACTAGGAATCGTCATTCACGTCGTCAAACAAGTCGAAGAACTCGTGAAAACCAATAACGCCACTAAGGCGGTAGAGGTCACGCTTGAAGTCGGCGAGGTCAGCGGAGTGGTCAAAGAGTATTTCGTCGATGCCTTCAACTGGGCAGCGAAGAGATCGGAATACATGAAGGAATGTAAGCTCAATTACATCACCATTCAAGCGATCACTTACTGCGAGGACTGCAAACGCACATATCCGACCGTGCAATATGGGAAAGAATGTCCGTTCTGTCATTCTCCTCATACCTATCTCACGACAGGTCGCGATGTGATGATTAAAGATATCAAAGTAATCTAACGATAAAGAAGTAGGTGGAAACATCTACTTTTTTAAAATATTTCTATATTTAGAAATCTCAGGTGGTTATAATAGAAATCAAAGGTGGTATTAATATGAAACAACTTGGTAAAGTTTATAATCTATTTTCCGAAAGACTTAGCAAATGGTTCATCTTTGCAGGTATTGTTTGCCTTGCATTAGACGTTTTGATTGGGTTTATCGGTGATATTGCAGGTTGGCCAGAAGAAGCTTTATATTACATTTTAGTTTTCATCTGTGAAGGCGCGATCGTTGCGGGTTTAGCCATTGGCCATTACCGTAACAAAGAGCCAATCCTCGTCGTGGCTTTCCTCACTTTCCTCATCCTCACATTCTTCCGTGTGGCACTTAACAGCCCTCTTGGTATGAGCGTACTCGGTAATGCAGAAGCTCCTTATGTCTTGAATTGGGTTTTCAGTTTAATTTATGGTTTAGCGCTTGGATGCTTCCTCATCACTGTTTTACTCGTCTATTTATTCAAACTTAAAAAAGCCAATATTGTTTTAGAAATCAGCTATTTAGCCTCTTTAGCTCTTGGCCTTTTAGCCTGGATCTTTGGAATTGTCGCTGCTGCAAGTGGATATGCTTGGACTAACGCCGTTCTCCCATTATTACAAGTCGGTTCCTTGCTCATGATCCCTGGTCTCCTCGAAGAACTCTTCCCAGGAGAACTCGACGGCGCAAAAGAAGCTGAATAATCAATTTATTAATTTAAAACGGATTATACAAAAAAATAATCCGTTTTTATTTTGTTAACTATATCAATTGTAATTGTATTTTCATCGTTTATAATATTTTCAATATGATAACTGGGAAATACATCAACAAATATTATAAAAAATACTGGTACATGTTCCTCTTTGGTGTACTGGTTTTAATCGCGGTTGACTGGATTCAACTCTACATTCCCCAATTTGCTGGTGATGTCGTCGACCGTTTATCCGATGGTTTTGCTTCCGAAGAGGATGTCTCTGCAATCACGATAGAAGTTCTTTGGATTCTTCTCATCGCCGCGGGGATGTTTGTCGGCCGTATTTTATGGCGAATCGCAATATTATTTACTTCCCGTCGTATTGAAGGAGAACTCAGAAGAGATATGTTCTTAAAAGCTGAACGTCTCTCTGTAAATTATTACCACAACAATAAAGTCGGAGCGATCATGGCGTGGTTTACCAACGACCTTGAAACGATTGAAGAATGCTTTGGTTTTGGCACAGTGATGATTGTCGATAGTTCATTCCTTCTCGTCTTTTCACTTGTGAAAATGATAATGCTTGACCCATCCTTAACTCTCATCTCCATCGTTCCAGTGGCTCTCATCGTCTTATGGGGTGCATTAGTGGAGAAGGTGATGTCAGAGAAGTGGGAATTAAGGCAGAAGAGCTTCGACGCGATTTATGATTATTCTCAAGAGAACTTCACTGGTATCAGAGTGATCAAGGCCTTTGTTAAGGAGAACCAAGAGATACTAGCGTTTTCGAAAGTAGCCCGAAAGTCACAGAAGATTGAAATCGACGCGGCGAGAGTCTCAGTGGCCTTTGATGTGGCCATTGAAGTGATCATTGCCCTGTGTTTTGCCGTGATTTTAGGATTTGGTGGTTGGTTTGTTCTCGCGGTAATATTTGGCACGCCGGTCATCATTCTTGGCCATGAAGTGTATTTGACCGCTGGCAAACTTGTGGAGTTCACCGGTTATTTTGATTCGATGATCTGGCCGCTTATTGCCTTAGGACAAATCGTCACAATGCGCGCGAGAGGAAAAGCCAGTGTTAAACGTATCAGTGATTATATGGAGACTGAAGAAGAAATCCATGATAAAGAAGATGCGGTGAGCTTTGAAGTGAAAGGGAAGATTACTTTCAATCATTTCTTCTTCACTTATCCAGAGAGTAAAAACGAGACATTATCAGATGTGAATTTAACTATTGAAGCTGGTGAGACAGTTGGCATCGTCGGTAAAATCGGAAGCGGCAAATCCACCCTCGTGAATGCCTTATTAAGAACCTATAACTTATCTCCGAGATCTGTTTTAATCGATGACGTCGATATTATGGATATGAAGATATCTTGTGTCCGCGATAATATCGCGATTGTACCGCAAGATAATTTCCTCTTCTCCGATACGATTGAAAGGAATATCAACTTTGCTGATCGCACGAAAGGTTTAGATGAGGCCGTGGAAGCCGCGCAGTTCGCGGATGTCCATGACAACATCATCGAATTCAAAGATCAATATCAAACAATCTCTGGTGAACGCGGCGTCACTCTTTCCGGTGGGCAGAAACAACGTATCTCTCTCGCTCGCGCTTATATTAAAAACGCCCCGATTCTCATCCTCGATGACTCCGTGTCCGCGGTCGATTTAAAAACAGAAGAAAAGATTTTAAAGAATATTAAAGAGCAACGTTCTGGGAAGACGACTTTGGTCATCGCCTCTCGTGTTTCCACGGTTGCACATATGGATAAAATAATGGTGATTAATGATGGAAAAATCGAAGCTTTTGGTTCACCAAAAGAACTCTCAAAGATTTCCCCAACATATCAGAAGATGGTCTATTTACAAAGACTAGAGAAAGAAGTAGGAAGTGTCGCTCCATGGAAGAAGATTTAATGAAACTGAAGGGCGATCACCATATCCCGACGAAAACTCTGGTGAAAAGAATGATCAAGTATGTTTCAAAATACTGGGTTAATTTCCTTTTGGCTTTTATTCTCATCTGCTTAAACGTTTCATTAGATATCATCACCCCGTTATTTGTTCGGGCGATTACTGACTATTTATCCACTGCGGATGCTAATTCAACAGTGTTATATATCGTCTCATTCTCGACAGGCTATTTCATCCTCTGTTTAGGAAATCAAGTCTTCCTCTATCTAGAAGCGATGCTTTTGCAGAGAACTGGTCAAGCTATCGTCTATGAACTAAGAATGGAAGTCTTCACGCATATTGAAAATATGTCACAGAATCAGTTCAATGATATGCCGGTCGGTTCACTCGTGACTCGTGTTGCAAACTATACGACTAATATGTCTGACTTATTCACGACTACATTAGTCTCATTGCTCCGTAACATCTTCACGATTGTCGGTGTCTATATCATCATGATCACTCTATCCCCATTGTTATCATTGGTGTTATTTGGCTTCGTTGTCGTGGTCTTCATCATCTCTTTCGTCTTTAGAAATGTCATCTCAAAACGTTTCCGTGTTGAAAGAGGATGTTTATCCGATTTGAATACATTCCTCAATGAGAACTTAGGCGGGATGAAAATCATCCAAATCTTCAACCAAGAAGAACGAAAAGTCGACGAATTCGATAAGAAGAATAGCGATTATTATAAAGCGAGAATCAAGGTCATGAAGGCTTTTGCCATCTATCGTCCTTCCATCTCCTTCTTATATTATTCGGCAATTGCTGTGACATTCATCATCGGCATTCAAC
>JAFZVO010000091.1 GCA_017617775.1 Bacilli bacterium
GGCACAGTGTCAACGACATCGTCGATCAATGTGTCAAATGCGTCAGCTATATCGCTAGTCATTTAGAAGAATATGGATTCAGCAAAGATTATCCAGTTGTCTTAACAGGAGATTCCGCAGGTGGTCATCTCGCTTCCACGATCACTGAATTATTCTGTGATAAAGAATATGCGGAAGAGCTGGGATATGAACTACCTCCTCTCAATATCAAAGCCCTCGCGATCAACTGCCCAGTTTTCAAATTCGTCGGGCTTGGAGAAGGAACATTATCTAATTCCGGGATGAAACGAATGTATGGACCAGATTGGAAGGATGAAAATAAACGCGCGTTAATCTGTCCAAGCGCGCATATCGATTCATTAAAAGTTCCTCTCTTCGTCTCTACTTGTAAAAATGATTTCCTCCGTACCACAGGCGCGGAGACCGCGTTAGAGGCGATGAAAGGGAAGAAGAATAAGTTTGTCTATTTATGTTTAGAAGAGGGACCAGATACTGGTCATGTCCATAACATTCTTGATATCACCACTGAAGCCTCTAAAAAGGTCAATAATGCAATGATCGATTTCTTTACTGAAGCATTATAAATCTTCTTTGAAACCAAAAAAGGCTCGCATCTTGCGAACCTTTTTATGTATTTTGCCTACTTTTTATTGTCCTTGAACGATCTTCATACCACTGATGAAGAAGATGATGAAGACGATTGCATTAATGGTGAAGAACACCGCGGTAAATATGAGATAAGTCACACATCCCCTCTGTCCTTTCGCCGTTGTGGTAATCGCTAAGATTAATTCAATGAGCTCAAGAACTAATGCCGGGATGGCGACAAACGGGTAATAGACAGATAATTCAGCGAGGTGATTAGTGACATCGAAGAACCATTCTACAACGCTCCAGGCCTTGCCGACGAAACTGCGATATTCTTCTGATAAAAGAATCATAAAGGCAGTGCAGAGAATCGGAACGAGGATGATGACTCCAATGATGAAGAACATCATGATACCCACTAAGGCGGAGACGAATGGTAAGAAGAAATATCCTAACGCTAAAACAGAAGCGATGGTTGATGGAATAAAGAAACCAAAGGTGGCTTTTTGTAAACCAGTCTTTCTCTGGTTGGAGAATTTAATCTTCTTTTTATGCGCGGGAGTGTCAGGATCATCACTCACAGGGGCGGGGGTATTGAAACCAATCTTCCCTTCACCATGTGGGTCATTGAGATCCACTACTTCGTTCTTCTTCTCTTCTTCAGGCATAATTAGTTATTGCTGCTGCTATAGGAGGAAGCGTTATCGCTATCTTTTCTATCAGTGATGAGGTCGATGGCAATAACTAAGGAAACGAATGTCGCTAAATCGTATTTGTCATCTAGAGTTAAGACGAAAGAGTCTCTTAAAGAAATTCTACGAGCGATATGGCCGATTTCTTGACCATTTAATAAGATTTGGTAATTGTATTGGAGGATATTACCTCTGATCTGTAAATCACCTAAGTTGGATGTCACAAAATAATGATCATGTAATGAGAAAATCTTTCTTCTGACAGTCGCGATTTTTTCTTTGTTTGGATTCTCGACGAAAGCTTTTCTTTGGAATAATCTCCAGAATTTGTTTCTGACGACGAATAAAGTGTTGCCGTTTAAATCATTGACGAATTTCTTACGTGTGAAGGAGAAGATTCTCCCTTTGACGAATAAGACGTCTTTTTCATTCATATCCTTGACTGTGGAGGAACCACCTAAGGATATCCATTTGTTTCTAATTGATACTTCCATGTTTTGTATCTCCTTTTTACTAAAACTATTAATAGCACGATTATTATTAATAATCAATGCCTCGTTCTTTTGTATATAATATAGTTGGATGGCATATAAATTCTTTGGATGGGATACCCCACCAGTAAAACCAATCAATAATGAATATCTTTCTATTAGAGATCAAAGACATCTCTATGACCTTTTATCTAACATATGGAGTGAATATACATGCGCGCCAAGAATGAGGAAAGATTGGTCTAAAGATAATAAGACTTTAGGACAATGTTCCATCACTGCTTTCCTCGTCCAAGATATCTTTGGAGGAGAAGTATATGGCGTTCCCTTAGGAGATGGTAACTACCACTGTTTCAATAAGATTGGTGATGTAGCCTTCGATCTCACAAGTGAACAGTTTGGAGATATTAGACTCGACTATCAAAATGTCGTCTTGCAAAGCCGTGATATACACTTCTCAAAAGAAGAGAAATATCAAAGATATCTCTACATAAAAGAACAACTTAAAAAGACTCTGAATTAGCAGAGTCTTTTTCAAACATAAACTGTTATTATTTGCTTTCCATCTTCTGACGGAGTCGAGCAATCTTTGGAGATTTGTTCTCGAGCTCTTTGATATCCGCTTCAGTTGGTCTATCTTTTAAGCCAACCGCGACGAAGTTACGTAAGACACCGACTAAGATGAATGGTCTCATCACCACGGAGTGGATCATGGACCAGATGATGATCGCTAAGATACCACAAGCGAATAACATTAAGTATGTTGGGTTATAGATGAATTCAGGAATCTCACCTTCACCACCTTGCATCGCTTGAACGATTTCGTTGGATAATGTTTGCCACATATTTGGGAAGTTGGATAAAATCGCATATAAGCCACCGAATAACGCTCCACCGACGAGGAGGAAGGATAAGAAGCCCATACCGAAGATTCTACCGATGTTTCTAAATAATGTTTTGCCGCTCTTGAAGAAGATGACGGCACCTTCACATGCTGCTTTCGCCACACCTTCATCTTTACGATACATCACCCAGCCTAAGCAACAATCAGTTAAATAGGCGAGCAAGATTTGAACCGCGGAATCAATGACAGAAGTCACTGTATCACCAGCTTGTCCGCCAACCACTCTACCGACACCATTAATGGCTCTGCCCACTTGTCTGAACATGCTCTTAATCGCACCTGTGACTAAGAAGAAGACTGTGATCTTCGCAAAGCGACCTTTCACTTCATTAAAGCCAGCTTTGACAACACCAGATTCTGGTAGTTCGTTATCCGCGACGCCTTTGGTCATCATCGCGATCTGCGCCGCTTTGATACGGTTCAAAACGAGATATGACATCGCGATCATGAGAATGATACCGACGACAAATCCAATCGCTAAACCGATTAAAGCACGGCTGCCTTCACCATTATCGGCGATGAAAAAACCCGCTGTGCAGCTTCCGATGAGAAGCGCTAAGGATATTAATCCAAAACCGAAATCGATGAAAGAGAATGCTAAAGTCTTTCTATAAACTTGGAAATTAGTCATAATTGACCCTCCTTTGCAATTAGTATACTTAATCCTTTATTTGAATAAAAGGACATTATTCCAATGCTATTACCTTTGTTATTATGAGTGTATAATATCAACGTATGGTTAGACCAGATCTCAAAGAGTTTTTAAAGAGTATTCCAGAAGGAATTACTGTCGTCGCCGCGACAAAATATATCGGTCCAGAAGACATGATTATTTTGCAGCAAAATGGAATAGACAATTTTGGAGAAAATAGAGTTGATTCTTTTTTATTTAAAAAAGCATCTCTAATGGGATACGATAATATCAGGTGGCATTTCATCGGTCATTTACAGAGGAACAAAGCCAAAAAAGTGATCAATGAAATCGACTGTCTCCACTCCCTGGATTCCCTCGAATTAGCGGCATTAATCAACGAGATGAGAAAGACCCCTCTAGACACATTTATCGAGGTCTCAATTAATCTTGAAGAAAATAAAAATGGAGTCCCATATTATGATGTGGAAAACTTCATAAAAGAGGTTACCAAATATCCAAATATCCACCTCGTCGGCCTCATGATGATGGCCCGTCAAAATAGTAAAAACCCTTATTTAGAATTCAATTTATTAAGAGAATTAAGAGATGAATTAGAGAAGAAATTAGATATCAAACTACCATATCTCAGCATGGGGATGAGCGATGATTATTTGGATGCGATTAAAGCTGGCGCGACCCACATTAGATTAGGCAGAATATTATTCAAAGAATAAAGAGGTATATGTTATGAACGGAGTAGAAATCGCTGTTTTAGTTTTATCCATTGTGGATGCGGTATGTTGTCTTGTATGTCGTGTCCCTCAGATTGTCAGAATCTATAAACTCAAACAAGCCGAGGCCATCTCGATATCCTTTTGGACCTGCAATATCCTCTCCTGCTTCATGTGCATCACCGCATTTGCTTTGAAGCTATTCGTATTAGGAGAGATCACCACGGTGATATTCATGAGTTCAGCAATTATGAACCTCATCCTCAACGGCATCGTTTTATATCTCACGATTTACTACCGCAAGTTTTATACTCAAAAGACTGAAGAGATTAATATAAAATAAGATAGAAATAAAAACTCCCTTCTTATTGACCATTTGGTACAATTTTAGGGAGCATTTTCAACTGTTTTGGGGTACCCTAAGCAAAATGATACAAGTTGCCA
>JAFZVO010000092.1 GCA_017617775.1 Bacilli bacterium
ATTACGTGACCGCACTGGTGCTGGTCTTATGGACTGCAAAGGTGCCTTACTCGCCAACGATTGCGATTTAGACAAAGCGACTGACTGGTTGAGAGAAAAAGGCTTAGCCAAAGCCGCCAAGAAAGCTGATCGTATCGCGGCCGAAGGTTTAGCCTTAACTGCCCAATGCAAATGCGGTTGCAGAACCATCATCTTAGAAGTCAACTGTGAAACTGACTTCGTCGCCAAAGGCGATCAATTCCGTGCCTTCGTCGAAGCGATTGCTAACAACATCTTAGCCAATAAATATGAAAGTTTAGAAGCCGCTAAAGATGGCGTCAAAGATTTAGTCGCTGATGCCACTGTGAAGATGGGTGAGAAATTCGACCTCAGAAGATACGAAATCCTCAAAAAAGAAGACAATCAATTATTCGGTACTTATATCCACATGGGTGGTAAGATTGCCGTCGCCCTCATCTTAGAAGGCGGTAGCCCAGAACTCGCAAAGGGTTTAGCGATGCACATCGCGGCCAACAACCCTCTCTACCTCACACTCAACGATGTCCCAGCGGATGTCTTAGCGCATGAAAGAGATGTGCAAAGAGAAGCGAGCAAGAACGATCCTAAGTTCATGGCCAAGCCAGCCGAGTTCCAAGAAAAGATTCTCGATGGCAAACTCAACAAATACTTCTCTGAGATGGCGTTAGCCTCTCAAGCATACCTCATGGATGACACGAAAAACGTCGCCCAAGTCCTCAAGGATAACGGTGCTTCTGTGAAGTGCTTCGTGAGATACCAAGTTGGTGAAGGCATTGAGAAGAGACAAGATGATTTCGCTAACGAAGTAATGAAAGAAATCAATAAATAAAGGAGCACTTTGTGCCCCTTTTTCTTAGGCAATTATGTATAAAAGAATATTATTAAAATTATCAGGTGAAGCTCTCGCTAATGAGCATCAGACCATCGATGCCAGCAAAGTAAAAGACATCGTCAAGGTCATCAAATCATTAGTGGAACAAGGCACTCAAGTCGGCATCGTCATCGGTGGGGGCAACATCTACCGTGGCAAACTCGCTGGTGAACTCGGTATCGACCAAGTTCCAGCTGACTTTATGGGTATGACAGCAACAACGATCAACTGCATCGCTTTATGCAATGCTTTAATCGCG
The DNA here is from genome assembly GCA_017617775.1 of Bacilli bacterium. The sequence goes on from JAFZVO010000092.1 coordinate 1,149, forward strand.
AATGGCTTAAAATCCAAAGTCTTCACTGCCTTACCTCCAATTGAAGGAGTGAGTTATGCCTACTCTAAAGAAGAAGCGAGAAAAGCTTTTGATGAAGGCAATGTCATCTTCTTTGCCGGCGGCATTGGTAAACCATATTTCACCACCGACACAGCAGCATCCACAAGAGCCCTTGAGACAGGCTGTGAAGTCATCTTGATGGCGAAGAATGGTGTGGAAGGTATCTATGATAAAGATCCACGAACTAACAGCGATGCCAAATTCTTCAAAACCATCTCTTATGAAGAGGTCATTGCCAGAAAATTACAGGTCATGGACATCTCTGCAGTGGAGCTTGTCAAAGACACAGATTTAAAACTAAGAGTGTTTTCTATGCAAAACCTTGATAATATTATAAGAGTAGTGAACGGTGAAGATATCGGCACGACCGTCGGGAGGAATCTATAATGGATGATATCGCTTTAGAAGCACAAGGTAAGATGAATAAGAGCATTGAAATACTCAACCAATCTTTAGCCACTTTGAGAACAGGGAGAGCGTCAGCCGCGATGCTCAATGGCATCAATGTTGATTATTATGGTTCTCCAACACCATTAAACCAAATCTCTTCAATCACTGTTCCAGAGCCAAGACAATTATTGATCAAACCATATGATAAGAATGATGTTAAAAACATCATCGCCGCGATCAATGCTTCTGATATCGGCATCAACCCAATCAACGAAGGACAGCTCATCAGACTCAACATCCCCGCGATGACAGAGGAGAGAAGAAGAGAAGTCTCCAAGCAAGCTCGTAAATATGGCGAGGAATGCAAGGTGACTGTACGAAACATCCGTCGTGATTATATGGATCTCGTCAAACTCGATGAAGAGATGTCTGAAGACTATCAAAAACGCGTCGAAGATGACATCCAAAAAGTCACTGATGAAGCGGTGAAAAAGATCGATTCCATCATCGCTGAAAAAGAAAAAGAAATAATGTCTATATAACAAAGAGCCGACCAAATGGTCGGTTTTTTTGTATAAATATTTTATTTATGCGTATATGTAATATATAATTATTTTATTATGGCGAAAGACAATCAATTATTACATATCGCATTCATCATGGACGGAAATGGCCGTTGGGCCAAAGCCCGTGGTTTGCCACGCACATTAGGACATAAAGCGGGCTGTGACCGCATCATCGATATTTATGATGAATGTTTGCTCCAAGGTGTGAAGGCGATGTCCTTATATGCTTTCTCCACGGAGAACTGGAATCGTCCAAAATCTGAGATCAGTCAACTATTCAAATATTTAGATATTTTCTTTAAAAAAGAAATGCCAAGATTGATTAAAGATGAATCACGTGTCATTGTCAGCGGCGATATCTCTCGCCTTCCTAACAAAACTCAAAAAACGATCAATGAAGCGATTGAAAAAACAAAAGACTTTAAAAACTTCACTTTCAATATCTGCCTCAACTATGGTGGTAGAGCCGAGATTGTAAGAGCGGCGAAGCTATTCGCTAGTGAAGTGAAGAGCGGTAAAGACATCGATTCTTTGACCGAAGAAAGCTTTAATGATTATTTATATACCAAGGATTTACCTCCTGTTGATTTATTGATCAGAACAAGCGGTGAACAGAGAACGAGCAATTATCTCCCGTACCAACTCGTGTACGCTGAGATGCTTTTCCCGCATACTCCGTGGCCGGACTTCACAAGAGAAGAGTTTAGAAAATGCATTGCAGAATACAAAAATAGAGATCGAAGATTTGGGGGGATAAAAGATGAGTAGAAGTACAATTACAATCAATCAGATTAGTGATGAAGCGAAAGCCTCACTTAAAGTGAGAGTCATTTCTGCCATCGTCGGTTTAGCGATCATCATCCCTGCCGTCATCCTCGGTGACTGGTTATTCCTCGTCGAGACTATGGCCGTTGTTGGTATCGGTGCTTTTGAAATCGTCCACTGCGCGAAGAAGAAATATTCAAAATGGCTCTACGCCTGCACTTTTGTAGCAATGGAAGCGATTTGTTTCTGGCCAATCTTTCGAAACTTGGTCGTCAATCAAGGACTATTTGGAGATGGCCACATCTATCCATATTTCGATAGCCTTTATATCTCTGTCATCCTTTTAGTGGTTTCTATCTTTGCTTTATTCTATATCATCATGTGGGATGAGAACTTCACAGTGAGAGATGCTTGTTCTATTTTCACAATGGGCATTTTAGTGGCTTTAGGCTTCCAGGCTCTCGCCTTCATCAGATTTTATCCTGCAGCACTAATGCCTGCACAAGATGGTTTCTACAATATAAATAATACTTTCAAGAGTATGCTCTTGATCATCTATTTCTTAATCGCTGTCTTCATGACGGATATCGGTGCGTATTTCACCGGTATGTTATTCGGTAAGAAGAAGATCAATCCTCGTATCTCTCCAAAAAAGACTTGGGCGGGATTCTTCGGTGGTCTCATCATCTCCACAGTTTTATCCGCGACCTTCGCGCTGATCATGGCAGCGTGCGATCTACCAATTCTTCCTTCTCAAAATGGTTTCTCCATCTTTGATTTGAATCACTGGTACAACATCGTTCTTTTATCCGCGTTAATCCCACCGTTTGCGACGTTAGGCGATTTCGTCTTCTCCGCATTAAAACGTTATTATGAGATTAAAGACTTCGGCAAGATCATGCCAGGTCATGGTGGAGTGCTCGATAGAGCAGACTCCGTCTTATTTGCTTCTCTCGTCGTCGGTATCTTCATCATCATCGTCGAAGCGATTTGTTACGGGGAGGTCAACCCGTTATTATGAGTAAATCAATTGTCCTTCTCGGCGCGAGTGGTTCAATTGGTTATCAGACATTAGACATTATCAAGAGAAATCCTACTGATTTCACTTTGTTAGGCATATCCATTGGACAAAGAACTCGGAAAATCCACGCGATTCTGCGTTATTTTCCTTCTATTCAAGCCGTTTGTATTCAAGATAAGAATAAAGTGAGATATTACCAAAAGCATTATCCAAATGTGAAATTCTTCTCA
>JAFZVO010000093.1 GCA_017617775.1 Bacilli bacterium
TCTTGTAATTCATCTTTGGAGAACTGCGTTAGTAACGCCCCTCTAGTCTTATTCTCCGTAATCTTGAAGTCGACGACAATACGACATGGAATTTCTAATCTTTCACAGATGGCTTTCACACCTAAACATGCGCCTAACGCGTCCATGTCCATGTCCTTGTGACCCATAACATACACTTTAGGGGCGACTTTAATCAAAGAGATTAAAGAGTCGGCAAGGACTCTCGTCTTCACTCTGTTACGAGTTTCTTGAGCTTTGCTCTTACCACCGAAGAATTCCATATCATGTCCATAGGCAGAGACGACGACTTGGTCACCACCACGAGACATCGCGATATCAAGAGCGGAAGCTGCCATTTCATTGAGTTTGACGACATCTGGGAAACCATGCGCGATACCAATTGACAAAGTCAATGGAGTTTCTTCTTCTCTAGAGATTTCTCTAGCCATATCTAAGATAGAGAAACGAGATTTCTGCATTCTATTGAAACTCTCATAGTTACAAAGTAAGAGGTAAGTATCATCTCTATGACGTCTTAACAAGATGCCATATTCTTTACAGTAGTTGAAAATGGAGTTCTTTAATTTAGTGACAACGTCGTTGAAGTCATCTTCCGCACGGATAACATCCGCGAAGTTATCAATAGATAACAAGCCGACAACAGGCGCCTGCTCACGGGAATATTTATAAATGCTCTCTAATTCAGTAGTGTCTTTGAAAATCCATAAACCAGCCTCAGAAATGAATTTCACTTCATAGTTACGGCTGTTGATCACAATCTTCTCCACTGTATTAGGTGCAGCAGTTTTTAGATCTGTTAAAGAAGGATAGACGGATAAAATATTCTCATCGACAATGTCGATGTGACGATCTTTAAAGATATCACTAGTCCAGAGGATGATATCATTTTCATCCGTGACCACTAAACCAATCATCGCAAAGCGATAGGCCTCTTGAACGTCATTACCAATAATCTGCGCAGCGTTTAAATCGCTTCTATTACGAATCGCGTTGACTCTGACGATGACGATCCATAAGAACAAGCAGTCGAGGAAGAGCAAAACCACGAATCCTAATGCGATATAGTTATTGCTGACATAATCTCTGACATCGAAAAAGTTTGGGAAATAAATAATTGAAAAGGCCGCTACTATCGCAATTTGAATGCTGATAATGATAAAGGCCACTAATCTGATAATTTTTAAACTTTTCGCCATAGTGATATTATTATACTTAATAATTAAGCATTATTGTAGTGAGTTTATCAAAAAGTACACGATTCTGAATATGCACAATTTACAAAAAGCACAATAATGTGCAATTTGTAATATTTGATATATTTATAATTCTACCAGCAAATAAGGGATTTGCTCGTTTTTCTTTATCTTGTACATAATGATGATTTGACCCACTCTTATGCCTCTAACTATGTTACATTTAGGTGTTTATCGTCAAAACCAATAAAAACTATCCTAGTCACTTTTCAAAACATTATTATACAAATATGTCTTATTTAGCAAAATAGACTTTTTATATAATTTCATTTTATTACATTTTTCTTGTTAAGACCTGTTTCTAGACACTTCACTTTTCTATTCCAAAAGAGGTAAATTAATATTTACAGGTTGCAAATAAATGGATAACCGATACAATAAGGTATATCCCATATAATCCGATCTAAAGGAGGTAATAATATGGCAATTGGCGAAAATAAAAGCAGCGGTACCTGGTGGAAAGTTCTCCTCGGTGTACTCGGTGGATTCATTCTCGGTATTGGTGCAGTTGCAGGTGGTGTTGTCATCGCTGGTACGATGGTCAGCACAAAGACATTGTTAGGTGAAGAAAATGCCAAAAAGTATCTCGGTGAAAAATATCAAGACAAAACAATATATGAAATCGTGATGTCCGCGGTGGGAGGAGAACTCAAATTCAACACCCTCGGCGACCTCAATGAAATCACTCCTCTTGTCAGTGAATATGTCACCGGTATCAGAGATTCTTTAAATGATCTCGGCTGTGAACTAACAAACGAAGAGATGTTTAAATGGGAACTCTCCAGCTTAGCCGACAACGTGATCGGCGCGGTTAAAGGCGCGAAGATCATCAGAGTGTTAAGCAAAGATAACATCGACTATCCAGACCCTGTGATCAAATATCTCTCCTATCAAACATATCCTGATGGGCATGAACACGCTGGTGAATATGTCACCACTAAAAATGAGGCTGGCGATGATGTATTAGTCGACCAACATTTAAGCGATATGCTCGATAACGCAAATTATATCCAAACTAAAGTTGATTCGATGAGGATCAAAATGCTCTTCACTGAAGAAGATATCGCGAAATCCTCAATGTTAAGCGCAATCAAAGATAAGTCTGTTAAAGATCTCTCTAAAGATGGCGCGTTTGATGATGTCAAATTAAGTGCAGTCTTCACTGTCGATTCTTCTAGCCCACTCATCTTAAAAAACTTTGTGAAAAACGAAGTCACTATCGGTGGTATGAGTGAAGCGATCAACGACTTGAAATTAAGCGATGTCATTGAGATCACTGATACTAGCCCACAAATCTTAAAGACATTCAATTCTAAAGGCACAAAAGTCAACGAGATGAATGATGCGATTGATGACCTCAAACTCGGTGAAGCCATGGAACTCCATGAAGGAGACCTACTCTGGAAAGTGAGAGATGATAGAATCACTGAATTAAATGATATCGATGCTAAGCTCACTGTTGAAGATGTCTTCCCAGATCATGCGACTACAAAGTTCATCAAAGATATCCCAGCAGATACTCCAATCAATCAAATTGGTTCAAAGATTAACGACATCAAATTAATCCAAGCCTTTGATGAAAACATCTATGATGGCGATGGTGATTCTGCAAGAATCAGACCAACTTGGAAGTACTTACTTGCGGAAACACAAGAAGAGTTAGATGGACTCTATGATCCATTAGATCTTACAAAAACCAAAACAAGAGGCAGTAATCCATTCTCTACTTATGGTTGTAGATTCTACACTTTAGGTGGAAATGGCACCGGCTCTGAGCCAGATAAAGGTATCAATGGTTTGATCGAAAACATGAAGAACAATATGAACCGTGTTAAGTTATCTCAATTAGACCAAGATGGCATGGTTGATATGGATGATACTTGGTTAGGCA
>JAFZVO010000094.1 GCA_017617775.1 Bacilli bacterium
CCTTTCTCCGGATTAGTGAAATGAACGATTGTCTTGGCCTCTGGATAGACAGCTTTCACCGCGCGTGTGCCTTGGGTCACTAACTCTGAGAAGTTCACATAATTATCGTCGTGATCAACTCCTGCGAGTCCACCTGTCGTCTCATTACCGATCTGCACCATAGAGACAGCGACATTATTGTCTTTGAACTTCTGCATCGACTCTAATGTGTAGTTATATAATAATGTTTTCTTCTCTTCTAATGTCTTGCCTTCCCAGGCTTTAGGCGCGAGCTGTCTACCGGGATCCGCCCAGAAATCCGAATAATGGAAATTAGGCATTAATTTCATCCCTGCCGCGGTCACTCTTTTACCGATGATGACGGCTCTATCGATATCGACATTCCCACCACCATAACCGTGACCATCACTCGTCCATGGATCAACCCAGATTCTCACTCTAATAGTGTTGATTCCTTGACCGGCTAATATTTTAAACAAATCTTTTTCTTGTCCGTCAAAGTCATAATATTTAACGCCGCTTTCTTCAAGAGAAAGAACAGAAGAAGAATCCATTCCTAAAACGAAGTCTTCTGGCATATTCTGGACCTTCTTCACATAAGGTCCCACACCGGTATATGGTCCATCATCTTCAGGGTTATAAACTGATGTTGATGCTTCTTCAGTAGAAGAAGTATCTTCACCTGTGTTTGAGTTTCCGTTACACGCGGAAAGAGAAAGAACACCTAAAGAGAGTAAAAATATTAGTTTCTTCATTATCATATTTGTTTCCTCAATTAATATTTTATATTAGGGAAGAAGGGTATGCAAAAAGATATAGTTTATTAGATATCATCAATGAGATTTTTATATATTGTCTAATTAATGTAATAACAACATCGATAGAGGTGGCATCACGATCTTATTACCATCGTTATATGGATGGTCTTTGACGGATAGGTCACCGACAACCTCTACTCCTAATGATGAGACATCAATCTTATCTGTTTCAGTGGTTGAGAGATTCATCGCGATATAGAGAGAAGAACCATTATATTCTCTTTTAAGAATACCGACATATTCTTCTTCGTTCTCATAATATAATTCTGAACCACCTCTCATCAGTTCCGGATTCTCTAAACGATAACGATAGATCTTTCTAAAATAGTTCAGCATAGAATCATCATCTTTATCTTGAGAAGGCATATCTCCAAGAGGATATTTCTTCTCTTCACTAGATTCAGGTGTAGAACCAGAAACAGGTGTACAAGTATATTTATCTCCCCATGGGAATGGTTGTCTTAAATCTTCATCTTTAGAAGAAGACAAGGATTTCATTCCCACTTCTTCGCCGTAATATTCAAAGCTCGCGCCTGGCATGATCGATAACACTGCATGTTTCAACTTATTAAGGGCTAAATCAGGGTTATAACTACGTCCCCCTGAAGCTTGGTCATGGTTAGCGAGTAAAGGCGCGGGGACGCGTCCTGTACCGGCGTGGGTGAAGTGCTTATTGATGAGATTACCAATCTTATAGACAGAACCGGTATTGATCGTTGGATTGATACCCGAATCTCTTTGATCATCAAAAGCGAAATAGGAATCGACATTCGTATTCTTATAATATTTTGAATATGTTGGAGATCCCTCTAATACTTCGCCGATGATGTAAGTATTCTTCTTTAATTTTTCCGCTTCAGTTTTGACCCATGTTAAGAACTGATAGTTCTTCTCATCTTCACCAGTGAAGAAAGAAGTACAAGCATCTAATCTAAAGCCATCAATCTTATGATCTACAAGCCAGAACTTCATGATATCTTTTAAGTCATTGATGAGATTATTGTTCTTCCCGTCGATCACTCCTTGAAGATTGAGGTCTGGCATTCCTGACCAGAATCTCGCTTCATAATACCAACCTGAATTCTTATATTGGCTATATCCCGCTTCCGGTCCATTCTTCACATTATAATAATTGTAATATTTATTAGATGTCTGCTTATTGATATGAGCCTCCATACAGCTGGTGAACCATGGATGTTCACTTGATGTATGATTGAGGACTAAATCTAAGATGATAGTCATATGATTATCATGACATTTAGTAACTAATGAATCATAGTCATCTAATGTTCCAAAAGTAGAATCGATCGCCTTATAATCTTTGACATCATATTTATGATATGTGGGAGAAGGGTGAACAGGTGTTAACCATAATCCGGTGATGTTCAAAGATTTGAGATAATCGAATTTATCAACAATACCTTTTAAGTCACCATTCCCGTCTCCATCGCTATCCGCGAAGGCGATCGGAAAGATCTCATAATAATTTCGATAGAAATCCTCGCTGTAGACGATTTCTCTTTCTTTGACCTCTACTGACTTATGACCCCCACAGGAAGTGAGAAGTAAAAAGGGAATAGATAGGACAGTTAATAATTTAGTTTTCATCAGATTTCCTCCTAAAAACATATTTCACATGATGGATGTAATGTTCTTTTTTCTTTTTATATTCCGGATACAATGAGCAGCATTCTAAGGCCACTCCTCGATATATATCATCAATATCATCATCGATGAGAACATCATGACTGGTGAATCCACCTGTATATAGATGTACCGCATCAAAGTCTGTATAGATATCCATCTTATAATTCCCATTATCTAAAGAGATATTGGCTTCTTCTTTAGGAATACCTTCTAGATGATATCGATGATCATATCCATTTAACCATTTGATATTATGTAATTCTTCATTCTTAATATCTTTTTTAATTAATTTTGTTTCTCTGAAATCAAAGATGGTATTCTCTACTGGGATATATCCAGTGATACAAAAGTCACTTGTATCCATCGTTGATACTTCATTAGCTTTTATTCTTAAGCGATGAGAAAGAATATCTTTATCATGACCTAAATTGAAATAGCTATGATTGGTTAAAGAGAAATATGTATCTTCTTTACA
>JAFZVO010000095.1 GCA_017617775.1 Bacilli bacterium
GAAAAGTTCCTACTGTTTTGTAAGGAGAATCAACGATAGGAACCCTGTATGAGGATGAGAAAGAAAGGAGGCTCTTATTTTTTACCAATCATCATCGTCATCATCGTCATCAAAGGCACTTCTGTCCCAATTGTAGACATACTCGCCTTGATCCCAACTGTAACCACTTTCATCAATCCATTCATAATCCCATTAAGTTATTTAATTATAGGTATGTGGTTTGAACCTTACATGGAAACCTAAACCGCCACTTTTTCATATTGCTGTGTGTAACCAACCAAAGCAAATCCATTGAAAACTACATTAAAATAATAAAAAACGAGATGTTTTAAGTATCATCTCGTTATTTGTAGAATGGTCGAGAAGACGGGATTCGAACCCGCGACCTCTTGGTCCCGAACCAAGCGCGCTACCAAGCTGCGCTACTTCTCGAATTAGAAATCAAAATCAAATAAGGAAAGACTCTCGTCCTCTTTCAATCCATCAAGGACACCTAATTCCTCTAAATCTTTAATGTTGGTTTGTGTTAATTGTGTTCTCCTCTGCAAATCTTCTTTGGATGTGAATGGACCATTCTTCCTTGCTTCTGGGACAGATTTCGCCGCGGCTTCACCAACCCCATCTAAAGTGATGAAAGGAGGAATGAGTTGTCTATTCTCCACGTCAACAATGAAGTTAACACCATCACTCTTGTCGAGAGAAATATTCGCGAAAGAATAGCCTCTTTGGCACATTTCAATCGCGATTTGCAAGCTTTTTATCACTTCTTCCTCTTTTGGAGTGAGTTTTTCACCTTTGGTTCTGCTCTTGAGTTTGAGCTTATCTAAAGAGTTGATAATCGCCGCTTCACCCTTGACCATGGAGAAAATATCGAACTTATCGCAGCGGACAGAGAAATATGTCGCATAGAATTCAAGAGGATAATAGAGTTTGAAGTAAGCGACACGAACCGCCATGATAACATAGGCACACGCGTGTCCTTTCGGGAAGAGGTATTCAATCTTATTCGCGGAATCAATATACCATTCTGGAACGCCATTCGCGCGCATCAAAAGTGTTTGTTCTTCAGATAAGAACTTGTTCTTCTTACGGATTGTTTCCATGATGGAGAAAGCAACCTTGTTATCAATATTGTGTTCGATTAAATAAGTCATGATATCATCACGACATCCGATGACAGTCTGTAATGTCGCAACATGATTTTTAATCAAGTCTTCCGCGTTGCCCTGCCACACACCAGTACCATGCGACAAACCAGAGATAATCACCAAGTCGTTGAAGGTCTTTGGCATTGTCGTCTCTAGTGTTCTCCTCGTATTTTCAGTTCCGAATTCTGGTAGACCCATCGCCCCTGTACGATTACCGAGGTAATCATTCTTCATCTTCAGTTCTTTACTCGAGGAGAATAAGGACAAAACTTTCCTATCATTAAGAGGAATATCATTAACATTGATGCCTGTTAAGTCACACATCATTTTGAGTGCCATTGGGTCCAAGTGGCCTAACATATCAAGTTTCAATAAAGTATCGTGGATTTTACTGAAATCAAAGTGCGTGGTCTGCCAATCACTACCCATATCATCAGCGGGGTATTGGATAGGTGTGAATTCATAGATTTCATGACCTTGTGGAAGGACGACAATACCACCTGGGTGTTGACCAGTTGTTCTTTTTACATCAATGCATCCACTAGCGATATAAGATAATTCGGCATTTGTCGCTTCTTTGCTCACCGCATCTTTGGCGCGATTCTCGATTTCTTTCATCGTGATCTTTTTGCTATATAAATCTTTTCTCGTGGCTGGGTCTTTAAGAATCTTACCCATTTCGAGTTCTTCGTAATAACCACGGGCAAAACCATAAGCGGTTTTATCTTTCACTGTTTCAATCGTACCGGCACGGAAAACGTTATGTTCTCCAGCGATATCTTTGGTGAACAAGTGAGCAGTTGATTGGTAATCACGAGGGAAGTTGAGGTCAATATCAGGGACTTTATCCGCGTTAAAGCCTAAGAATGTTTCAAATGGAATATTTTGTCCTTCGGCATTCATTTTCGTTCCGCATTCTGGGCAGTCTTTATCAGGTAAGTCATATCCACTTCTTGCCTCAGGGCATGATTCTTTGCCCCATTCAAAATGCTTGCATTTTGGACAGATATAATATGGCGGTAATGGGTTGACTTCAGTAATACCCGCCATCGTCGCCGCAAAAGAAGAACCAACAGATCCACGAGAACCGACGATATAACCCTCATCAGTCGTTCTCTTAACAAGCTTTTGAGCGTAGATGTAAATAACCGCGTATCCACTGCTAATAATACCTTCAAGTTCTCGGTCTAATCTTCCCTTAATTTCAGCTGGAGGATTATCACCAAAAGTATCATGAAGTCTTTTGTAACAGATATCTCTTAACATCTGTTCACAACCTTCAATAGTTGGAGTCATGAGCTTATCGTTTGCCGCTGGGATGATTTTATCGATTTGATCAGCAATCATATTGGTGTTAGTCACCACTATTTCATATGCTTTTTCTTCACCTAAGAATGAGAAGCACTCTAACATCTCTTCAGTCGTTCTAAAATGTTGGTTTGGACTTGGGCAATCCGCCATTCTTCCTTTGCCGGGATAAAGTGGGTGCAAACCTTTACCAACAACTGGGGCAGAGATATAGACATCTCTAAATATCTTTTCTTTTGGGGTGAGATAATGGACATCGCCGGTCGCGACAACGGGTTTACCAAGTTCATCTGCCGCTTCAATGATATCTTTAATACATCTTAAAATTTGATCTTTTGTTAAATTATCACGATAAGTGAGATGGATATAGTTCTCTGGTGGTTGAACTTCAATATAATCATAGAAGCCCATCACTTCTTTTAATTTTTCTTTTGTTCCTGTCTTAGCAGCGTCAAAAACCTCACCATTACAGCACGCACTACCGATGAACATATTTTGTCTCAAGCGAGAGATCTCTTGCTTAGGAGTGAATGGTTGTTTTGAATTAGCAGAGAAATATTGGGTATGAGCCAATGATACTAGTTCATACATATCTCTCACACCCGCTTGATTCTTGATGATGCCAATACAGTGGGATGGTCTCGCATGCATCAATGTTTGAAGAGGGGTTTCTAAATTAGCAAGGTCTATAACATTAGTGATGCTGATTTCTGGTTTATTCTCTTCCAACGCTTTTTTAAGTTTTTCTTCTTCGTTTTGATCTTCACCATTATCAATTGCGTTCTTCTCTAATCTATCAATCATCGGTTGCCACACATCATTCAAAACACGAGCATCATAATCCGCACGGTGAGCAGCATCTTCATCATAAGGAACATCCATATTTTTACAGAGAGATCCTAAATTATGACGTTTAGAAATTGGGAATAAATAACGAGATAAGGCAAGAGTGTCTATTACTGAATTTGTGAGCGGATCAAAACCGTTATTCTTCAATGCTTCTTGAAGGAATGAGAAATCGAATTGCGCGTTATGAGTAACTAAAACACTATCGCCAATAAATGCTAAAATCTGTGGAAGCACTTCTTTAATTGTAGGTTTACCAACAAGCATTTCTTCTTTGATGCCAGTTAATCTTGTAATGTCTTTTGGAAGTGGCATTTGAGGATCAACTAAAATATCAAGAGTAGTCGTCACCAAACCATCTACTACTTTAACCGCGCCGAACTCAATGATGCGGTCATAACGCGGACTTAATCCAGTTGTCTCTAAGTCTAAAACAACATAAGTTGCTTTTTTAAGCGGGATATTGCGAGGATTATACACATATTTCATCGCATCGACCATATAGAATTCACAGCCA
>JAFZVO010000096.1 GCA_017617775.1 Bacilli bacterium
GAGACAATCGCGCCGACTAATGTGCCTAATGAGAGAAGAACATCAAATAAGGCATCAACACCTGAAGCTTTTAAGACATCACTATCATATTTCTTCCCTTGTAATCGGAAGAAGATACCTAGGGATAATTTGATGAAAACTGCCACACCGATGATAATCAAAGAGACGATAGAATAATCCGCCATCGTCCCATTCTGGAAATGGTCAACAATCGATAAAATCGATTCATATATTGCAGTAATACCAGCGACAAGAATGATGATACCAACAATCGCTGAAGTAATATATTCAATACGGCCATGGCCAAATGGATGTTTCTTATCCGGTTTCTTGCCAGAGAGTTTTGTTCCGATAATCGTGATGATGGAGGAAAGAGAGTCAGTCAAGTTGTTGACCGCATCCATGATGATGGAAACAGAACCAGCGATAAAACCAATAGTCGCTTTGGTCGCAACTAGGATGAAATTGCCAACAATGCCCACTATCGATGTACGGGCAATCCCTTTTTCACGCGCTTTTAAATCATTCGTTTTCATAACGAAAAGATTAATCCTTTTTTAATGGTAATTAATCGATTTTCTCGAACATGTCTTTGGAGACACCACAGAATGGGCACACCCAATCTTCTGGTAAATCTTCAAATGCTGTGCCGGCTGGGATACCACTATCTGGATCGCCGACTTCTGGGTCATAGATATAACCGCATGGTCCACATTGATATTTGCTCATGAATAATTCCTCCTTATTACTTGAGTTTTTTATCTAATAAATTAACTAATACATTGATACCGAAGCTGATCGCATATGTCGCGATTAACATCGCAGGCAAGACAATCGCGGTGAGATAATATTTGCCACCAAAGGTGAAGCCGTAGAAATCAGGCCACTGATGAGTAATCACACATGGGGTGTAAACACAGGAATAAACCACCATTGGAAGAATTGTGAAAAAGAGATGCTTCCAGTTCAGTCTTTCCCCTTTAAAGAAGAAGAGATAACTGATCAACGCGAGAAGCGGATTAATCGCATGGAATAAGAGATAATCCATTCCCCAATAGAGGAAGAAGAAACTCTTGCCCTGGGCCATTTGGGTCGGCTCTAAAAATAAGATGACTGTGAAGAATGTTAGCATCACACTGGTGACCGCGGAATGGTAGATGAGTTTCATCCATCTTGGATAGATTTTATCTTTTTTGAAATTGATGATAATCAGGACCACTACTAAGATGGCGACAATCGCCATATAAAGATTGCTCAATGTGGTAAAAAATCTAAGATAAGTAGGATCAGGACGCCCTCTAAAACGATGCTCACTAGCGATATAACCATTGAGGCCTAAGACCACATAGGTAATCGTGCTCACAAAAATAAAAGTGTTGACCACAATCGCGATGATATTAAAAATTGTTCTTTTCTTATTCATCGATAAACCTTGAATATATTAGATATATTAACATTATCTATAAAGAATAACAAAAAAACATGTCCCTTAAGACATGCTTTTTAAGTTTATCAGCAATTATTCTTCTTTTGGTTCTTCGCTAATCTCTGCTTCCATTACTTCGGGCTTGTTATTGAGCTCCGCACCATAGTCACAGAATAAGGAGATCACTAATAGAGCGATACCATATCCGATTGGTGTGCCGATATAGTTATTGAAATGTTGAACATCCCTAACTAAGGCTCTCACAATGCCTAAGGCAATCCCGACCATGATCACCGCTGTTAAGCTGACGAGGATGTTGACAAGCGCCAAGATTCTCATATCTCTGACGATTTCTTTGTTAAACGGTGTGCCCACTGCTATTTCTTTCTTATAGAATAACTCGTTATATTTGGCTAAGAAGATTTCGACTCCACAACCGAATAATCCGACTCCACAACCGGCGATAATAGTCTCCACAGTAGTCTTGCCATCTTCCGCGATAAGCTCCGCGATTGTTTTCCCATCATGAACGACGACATCTTTGACGATTGGCAAGATTGTAAAACCGAGCAAACATCCCACCGCGCCGATGATACAAGCGACGAAGACGATGATGCAAATAACACGACAAATCACCGCTAATACTTGAATAATTTTTAATGATTTCATATTTTTATTTCCTTTCGTAAGCCTTTATTATAATACTCTTGTTAATAACCTTTTTCATTAGAAAATACGGATAATTTTATACCCGTATTCTCACTTTATTGCCTTCTTTATCTTCTCCTTCGATGAGATAGAAGTGACCATTCTTACGCACATATTGTTTGAGCTGATGATATGCTTCTTTAATCTGTTCTTGTAATTCAAGAATCGCTTTACTAGTCACATTATTCTCATCATCGATGCTCAAGATGATTCTCGCAGCGAGTCTCGTCTTGATGAAACCGAGAGGAAGATAGAAAGAGAAACGTTTATGTTCCTCTGTAGATCGGATTGAGATCTTCATTATTCGACGATGATGGAGACTCTATCACCATCCGCACTATCGACAGAGACGATTTCTCCGACTGTCCCTTGTTCCACTAAATCGATAATCTGACGGAAATCGATATTCTCTAAAGCTTTGTTGCCGGAGACGAAGTGAAGCTTACCGCTCTCCTTGTTCACGAATAATTTGACTAATGCTAATGGAAGATTGACGTTGACCTTATCCCCATCATCACTTTGGACACGAATTCTGAGGAACATATTACCGATATCTTTCTTCGTGGGTTTCTCTTTGAGCTCCACTGTCTTTTTCTCTTTGCCTAATAATTCATCTAGTGTGATTTCAAAGATTTCCGATAATTTGAGAAGAATATCGATATCAGGTGATGCTTGATCATTTTCCCACTTGCTAACCGCTTGGGCAGTGACGCCTAATCGATCGGCGATTTCGTTTTGGGTCAACCCCTTTTCTCTTCTTAATCTTGATAATCTTTGTCCGAATGTTTCTTTTGCCATAACGCTACCTC
>JAFZVO010000097.1 GCA_017617775.1 Bacilli bacterium
AACTAAGGCTCATTTTCATCTCGGCAGTTGAACAACCGAGGATTCCCGTTCGATGTCCTAAAACATTATCGAAGTCGACGAGTTTATCTTTATATTTTCTTCCCGCGAGGAACCCCCCTGTCATCATTCCCCAGAAGAATGATTTCGGTAATTTCTTCGCGATTTCCACTTTTCTGAGCTCGACATTATGCTTCGCAAAATACTCTGCGACAACCTCGCCATTCCCGGTATAAGAATAATAGATGAATAATGACTTCATAAGATACCCCTCTCTTTACTTACAAATAGTCTAACACATATCTCTCTCTATTTTGTAAAATAGATATTGAGGTCAATATTATGAAACAATCACTGAACTATAAATGGAAATTTCTTCCCGATTTTAAAGATGAATATCTAAGCTCTCTTCCTAATAACGCGAAAGAAGTCAATATTCCTCATAATGCTTTTGATCTCCCCTATAACTATTTCAGTGAAGAAGATTATCAGCATGTCGTGACCTATGAAAAAAGATTTGATCAAAAAATAAATAAAGATAGAAGATATATCTTAAGATTTGAAGGACTGATGGTCAAAGCCCACCTCTACTTTAACGATATTGATTTAGGAAACTATATCTCCACCTATTTCCCCTTTGAAGTGGAGATCACTAAATATATAAAGGATAAAGATAATCGCTTACTAGTAATCCTTGATTCAAGAGAAGATAAGGATATCCCTCCATTTGGATTCGCTTTAGACTATATCACCTTCTCTGGTATCTATAGAGAAGTCTATCTATTAGATGAACCAACTACATATATTAAGAACATCTATGTCCACGGGGATAAAGATGGAAACATCGATATCGCCTATGATAAAGATGGAGAAGAAGATATCAATATCAGATATGAATTATATGATGAAGATAAACTATTATCATCATTCACTGATAATCATTATCATCAAGACGATATCACTCTTTGGGATATCGATAATCCAAAACTCTATACTTTAAAAATCATCTTAAATGATAAAGATATCTATGAGAGTAGATTTGGTTTTAAAACTGCGTTGTTCACAAATACGGGTTTCTATCTGAACGATAAGAAGATTAAACTCGTTGGTTTAAATCGACATCAAGGTTATCCAATCATGGGATACGCGGCGTCTAAATCACTTCAAGAAGATGATGCGAATATCCTGAAATACGAATTAGGTCTTAATGTTGTTAGAACCTCCCATTATTCTCAAAGTGAACATTTCCTCAATCAATGTGATAAAATCGGTCTTCTCGTCGTCAATGAGATTCCAGGCTGGCAACATATCGGGCAAGGAGAAGCCTGGAGAAAGAACTGTATCAATAATACGAGAAGGATGGTTTTAAAGGAGAGAAACCACACCGCTCTTATCGCTCACGGAGTACGAATCGATGAATCAGTGGACGATCATGAACTATACACTGAGACCAATAGAATCGCTCATGAACTAGATCCATATAAACAGACAATAGGTGTTAGAAACTTCACAAAAAGTGAACTCTTAGAAGATATCTATGGATATAACGATTTCATCTGTGATTCTTTAAATATCGGTTTATTAGAGCCAAAGAAAGTTAAAACCAATAATAAACCATTATTAGTCACTGAATATATGGGTCATATGGATCCGGTGAAACCCACCAGCGATGAAACCAAAAGAATTGAAGTGGCCCTTAGACATGGGAAAGTCATCGATGATAACTATAAACACGAGAATGCCTGTGGAGCGATTGGATGGTGTTTTGTCGACTACCATTCCCATACGGATTTTGGTTCTGGTGATAAGCTCTGTCCCCATGGAGTGATGGATTTATACCGAAATCCAAAATACACATCTTATATCTATGCTTCTCAACAGGAGAAGAAACCAGTTCTCAAAGTCTTGAGCAATATGAAACCTGGGGATGTCCCAGAAGCGATCTTCAATGATATCTATGTCGCGACGAACTGTGATTATATCGAACTATATAAAAATGATGAATTCGTCAAACGATTCTATCCGAAACATGATCAATATAAATATCTGAAACATCCACCTATCCTCATTGATGAAATCGTTGGAGAAACATTTAACGAGGATAAGTTCCCGAAGAAAGCGCATCTCAAGATTGCCAGCATGTTCTCCTATGCGGCAATGCATGGATTTAATCATATGCCGTTAAAGAATGCCTTATATCTCGGATATATGATGTTACGTTATAAAGTATCCTATACCGACCTCGTCGGATATTGGAACAAATATGTCGGCGCCTGGGGAGGCAAAGCCAAGACCTATAAATATGTCGGTTATATGAACGATAAACCCGTCATTGAAACCCTCATCGGTCCATCCACTTCTTTCGACCTCAAAGTTACCCCAAATAAAACTGAATTAGTCAATGAAGATACATATGATACATTGAGAGTCAAAGTCGAACATGTCGATACCTATGGTAACCTCATGCAGTACTCTCAAAGAATCATCCATATCTCCACGACTGGTCCAATTGAACTGATCGGTCCTGAGTATCAAACATTGTTAGGCGGACAGTTATCCATCTATATCAAATCCAAGCAAGATAAAGGTGTAGGAAAGATAATCATCGAATCCGATGAGTTCAAAAAAGAACTAGAAATATCCGTGAAATAATAGAAAAAGCCCGGCAAAACCGGGTTTTTCTACGCAAATATAAGGTTTTTTACTATCCAATCGTGATATGCACATCATCAGTTGTGGTTGTGATATTACAAGCTGGACCTGATGTCGTTGGAACAGAGACATCACCTGTTTTCGTACTGACAGAGAATGTGTGGTCAGAGACGATACTACCTCTCACATCACCAGTGGATGTACCAACATTAATCGTGTTGGCATCAGAGCTAGAGAAGACGACATCGCCTGTAGATGCAATTTATGATATAATAGATAAGAATACATGAATCCATTTGTTGAATTCTTAATCAAAAACTTCTTTCTTTTGTGCTTAACTCTCGCGGTTATTTTCATGTCGATAAGAAGTTATCGCACCAAGAGAATAATGGTCACTATTCCGATTCTTGTCGTTTCATTATGTCTATTATTATCACTTTTATATTTCTTTGAACAATTAGCCGCGCCTATTGATAATCTCGTTTTCCTCGCGACCCTCTGCTGCGCGTTAGGATTTATTTTACGACCACTAGTCTTATATTTCTTCATGAGAATGACGATCAGTAAGAAGAGCGTTATCATAACCGCCTGGGTACTAATGGGTATCAACGCGATTGTCTATCTCTTATCTTTATTCATCTTTGCGAGAGATTTAACCAAAGTGATCTTCTATTATGAAAACGGCGTGGTCACTAGAGGCCCATTATTCTATTTTGAACATGGTCTCATCAGTGTGATGGCCTTATATTTCGTCATCTATTCTATCCTTTCTTTAAAAGGAAGACACCGCTATGACGCGTTAGCCTGTCTCGTCTGTGGATTCTTCGTCCTCGTCGCAGTGGTCTTAGAGACATTCAATATCGCTGATTATCTATTAAACACCACGATCGCGATATCCGTCTTATTCTATGTCGTCCACCTCTATGAACAAGCTTCAGTACGAGATGCTTTGACCAATCTCTTTGACCGTAAAGCCTATTATCATGACCTCAGCAAGATTGAGAATAAAGTGAACGGCATTATCATCATCGATATGAACTCTTTAAAATGGCTCAATGACAACAAAGGCCATGAAGAAGGTGATAAAGCGATTAAGACAATCGCAGAAGTCATCTACTCCTCTTTAGATAGCAAACATATGGATGCCTACCGCATGGGTGGAGATGAATTCCTCGTGATGTCCACGTCCACTCGTTATAGTGCGATTGATAACACGATCAATAACATCCGTGAGAAGATAGCTAAAACACCATATCAAATCGCGATTGGATATGCGAAAAGAGAAAGTCCTGAACAGAGAGTGCAAGAACTAGAAAACATCGCGGAAAAGATGATGTATGAAGATAAAGCTCATTATTATCAAACATCAGGTATAGAGAGAAGAAAGAGATAAAAAGACCGACAAATCGTCGGTTTTTTACTATTTTGCTAATGTATATGTTCCGACTTGCCAGAAGTCTTTTGCATATGTCGGCGCGTTGCTCGTCGGGGTGAAATCGCTGATCTTAAAGGAGAGGGTCTCACTATTAACATCTAATTCACCATGGACATTATAGTCCGGTGGGTAATATAAGGAGAATGTCGTATCGTATTTCTCTTTATCTTCACGAGTCACTTTTTGATATATCTCATGTTGGATATAGAAATACATCGCTTTATGGTCACTCCCCATGCTGTAGACACCTTCTACAACCTTGTCTCCATTTCGATATGAGAATAAGGCTGCACTTCTTTTCTTCGTATAGAAAGAGGTGAAAGAAACATCATCGTTTAAAGCGTATGTTCCAGAAGGAATATAATAGTAATCGCTATATTTATATTCATCTTTTTCTTCTAAATATGAGGAACCTTCTCTCACATATGTTCCCATCTTATAGGGGAGTTCACTGATTCGATATGTATGGAAGTTGATGAGTTTATCACTATTGGTGTATTTCTTCTCTTCTTGCATAATCGTGAACTGGGTGAATGTCTCTTGAGAGGAGAAGTCATCAGAATAACAGGTGAGAACATCTTCTTTCTCCCCATCTTTTTTGTCTAAACAATAGGAGAAACAATATGTTCGATCTTTTCCTTTTTCTTCAGGGACGACAAAACGGAATGTTCCTTCATATTTCTTAGTATTATTTTCATAATAAGAAAAACTCATCACATCTTTAGAGCCATCAAAAATGAAATAATGGTTAGTGATATTCTTCTCTTCATCTAGAAAGAGGAATTTACCAGATGTCGCGGGATATTCTTTATCATTGTTTTCTGCTCCCCCATTACTACCTGGAAGAAGACCGCATCCAGACAAAGTCACTATTAATATTGATAGTCCTAAAAATATCTTTTTCATAATATATTACCGATCAAATTCTCCATATTCACAACCGATATTCTTCGCTTCTATTGTATCGATTAATTTGTTACCTCTATACAAAGAGATGATACCAGTTCCATTCCCACCATTCCATAAACGGTTATGACGTTTTCTCCCATCTGGGGCTTCATAATTGATCCAGAGCATATCTTCTTTATTACAGGAGATATCCACGACCATTTTATTTCTCCATGTCTTCTGTTCCACATGCCAAAGGATTTCTTTTTCTGTTTCATGGCTTTCAAATTTTGTTCTCGTATTAGTCCAGAATTTGGAGAAATTAAATTCAAAGCATTTCCCCTCATAATAGAAGGCGGATAATAATTTACGGTTCAAAGCAAGTGGGCCAATCTTTGGACGTCCCCCACCGATATCAAACACACTGTTATCGAGTTTTTTGCCAGTCAACTTTGAGGTGAGATTATTAGAGGATAACCAGACCCATGGGGAAGTGAAATCTTTGCCCCAGTTTTTATCAGAATAACCATAGCTCTTCTCTGGAATAACATCATAGACTTCGCCATCTAATGTAATAGTTCCTTTAAAAGCTGATTTCATCCCTTCCGCATGCCAGAACATCTCGAATAATTGTAATTTACGGAAGAGAGATGACGCTCCATAACCAACATTAAAGGCGACTTGTTTATCAATAGATAAATCCCACGATATCGTGCCGTAATCAGACATATATTCAGGATGGTTAATAGAGTCTTCTTTGCTGAGAGATACTATTCCATATGTCTTCTTTTCATCGAGATAACAATCAGAGGCTTTCACACTGAAAGGAGCTTTGCTATGTATTTCAATATCCTTATAAGCAAAGAAGCGATGAAGCTGAAGATGTTTCTTCCCCCAACAGCCAACGTTGACCATGAGATATGATGGCCTAATTCCTTTTTCTTGGTTTTCTTTTAATTGACCAAATATCGGTTCTTCACCAGCAAGTTTTGGATTGCATAAAAAGAATTCGATATAGAAAGGCTTCTCTTCACCGGTTTTATGGTTGATCGCTGTAAAGGAATGCCACCACCAGTCGTAGCCTTTCTTCCCTTGTTTTCCAAATAGTTGGAATTCGTTTCTCTTGATATCTGATTTATTGAACATAACGTTATCCTCTTAGTTTATACGATTCTTCAATTCATTGACTTTCTTTTTGAATTCCACTTTGAATTCTTCAAATCTTAAATCTTGTAATTCTTTGAATTCTTTGAGTTTAGTCGCGAGATGAATTGAATAAGCGAAATCAACACAGATCGCGCCGATCACCGCGCCGACAAAATATGTATAGATGAGATTCTCACTGATCCAAGAAATCCCTTGGACTAGTAATGGGTTTAAAAAGAAATAATATAATGAGCCTACGACTAACCATATCAAAGAGAATGATGGACAGATAATGCCCATGATATTTCCTTTACGGTCACTGTAATCCCATAATTTCACTTTAAAACCTTTGATAAATATCAAACCCGCGATGAATTCGATGAGAGTCATCCCCACACCGATGATGAGAATATGAAGAATGATATCCACGGCTTTTATCTCTATTCCTAAAGGGATATTGCTCACTCCATAAAGCACCATCACTCCAAAACCATAGATGGGGAGATATGGTCCAGTGAGAAAACCAGGATTCATCCACTTCTTTTGAGAGACAAAGCGACGGAAAAAGAGTTCAATGACCCAGCCGAGCAACGAACCGATCACAAATAATGTGGATATGATTACTAAGTATTTCATCTTATAGTTTTAATAATGCAGTGACTTCGTCATCATCGTGAAGATATTCTTTGAAATGTTCTTCAAATCCAAATGAACCATATAATTTCTTTCCTAATTCATTCTTTGGTTCATAAGATAAAACGACATATTCTGCTTTACCAGCAGGGAAAGTCTTAATGAAATCTAAAGTCTGTTTGAAGGCTTCTCTCCCATATCCTCTTCCTTGGTATCTTTTATCAACCATAAATCTCCAGATATAGTAGTATTTCTTTCCTTCATAGGCTTTATATTCATCACTATTTAACCAGTCTTCTCTTTCTTCACCACTCCAGTCGTCATCGTACATGAGCTGCATGAAACCGACAACTTTCTTCCCGTTTTTAATCGCGAAAGAATATACAGGCGTGCCATCTGATAATACTAAGAAAGCATGGATTAAGCTGGCCTTATTAGAGGCCACATAATTCTCTTGTTCTTTAGTCACTTTGAGTCTTAAAACATCAATATAGTTATCCCAAGATATCTTCTCTAAATGTATGTCTGGTTTCTTCATAAATAATACCTCTATTTATTATCGAACATCTGATCTATCTCGTGTTCCTCTTTTGCCTGTTCGAGAATAACTCTTCTATTCTTTATTCTTTGATTGTATAAAGCGCTTCTCAATATCCAGAGAACAATAGCCCCAGAAACTCCAAAAGCGCCAAAATATATTAACGCGCTTGCAACAGGAGCGTTTCCATTAATTGCAACAACAATCGCAATAACAAAGAATAAAATCCCTAAACCCATTGAAGCCCAGCCTAAACCTGCAAACATTTTTCTTCTCTCGTAATAGTAAGCAATGTCTTCTCTAAACTTCTGCAATTCTTCTCTAGTGTATTGTCCCATAATAATATCTCCTATAACAATTATATTCTATTAAATGAGCCATTAAAGAAAAACTCGTCAATTTTGACGAGTCATTCTTATTGAGCATCCAACCAGCGGATCAATCTCACCCACCAGGGATCTTCCCTTCAATAGTAGGCTTTCTTGTTATAGAGCTTGGAGAATTCTAATCCATGAACCTTTGTGAGAACACAGATATATTTGAGATTCACCACTGCAGCCATGATGAATAACGGCCAGGAGAATAATCCGAGATACCACCACGGAGAAGCATAATAACCCGCGAGTATCCAACCGATACCACTGAGGATGAGAAGAATGGATAAGTATCTCAAGAACACAAATCCCATCGTCATCCAATATTTTTCACTTAACGTCATTTCTTTTTCCTCCATATCTTCTTTATTTCCTTCGCCACGTACCGATTAAGATCGCCGATATCGCTGTCGCGGATATCACTCCGAGGCTCACTAATACTTTCTTCCACTGCTTAGATACTTCTTTACGAGTTGTATCTTTGTCCTTCATCGCTGATGATAATAGCTTGGCTTCTTTTTTGATCTCACTCTTTTGTTCATCGCTATATTTATCGGGATGATCGACGAAAGCATCTAATATCACTTTCACCATCTCTGTTTCATCAGGATGGGACTGTATCTCTGCATCAAG
>JAFZVO010000098.1 GCA_017617775.1 Bacilli bacterium
ACTTCAAATAAGATTGGATTGAAGAAGTTGATGATCACACAGGTGATCTGGAAGATGAAGACAACCCCACCGACATAGGTGATGGCCTTATTCTTCGCTCCTAGATAGAAATAGACGAATAAACCCCATAACAAGATAGATGTCGCCATTGCAAAGAAATACACTGAGGTATCGATGATCACTGCATCTGCTAATTGGTTCTCATATAATAGACCCCAGAATCCATCTGTGATGTGATAGATGATGACGCTGAGCAAGAATAAGAGATAGAATCCTTCTCCCGCGAACTTTCCTTTCTTCTTCACATCCATAAAAACGTCAAAATTGACGATTAAATGAATGACGATAGCTAAAATACCAACGAGAGAATAAGCCATGTATATTTATTACCAAATACTATTATAGATACTTTTATCTATTTGTTAACAAGGGGGGTGTGTCTCTAATACATGCTTTTATTACATAAAAGAAGTTGTGCTATATTTCCCCAAACAAACAATTGATAAGAGTTGGGAAACAAATACTATTAACAAAAGAATAGCAAAGGTAGATAATACCTTTTGTAATTATGATTCCCACAATTATCATCGCTGTTATCACCTTCATCGCCATCGCGTTATCTCTTTTCTTGTTTCCCAAAATAAAAATCAAGAATATCTCGATCAACACATATTGGGTGATCGCGTTAGTAGGCGCATCGCTTATGCTTATTTGCCTGCTTGCTCCCGTAGAGGAAGTATTTGCCCAGTTAACTGCGGATACAAAAATCAATCCGATTAAGATATTGATATTATTCTTCTCGATGACGATGATATCCATCTTCTTAGATGAATTCGGTCTATTTCAATATCTCGCCTCTCTCGCGGTCAAAAATGCGAAAGGTAACCAATATATCTTGTTCTTCTCTTTATACGCCTTAGTCGCGGGTTTAACCGTCTTCACATCGAATGATGTGGTGATACTCACCTTAACACCCTTCATCTGCTTCTTCTGTAAGAGAGCCCATATCAATCCGATTCCTTATCTAATCGCGGAATTCACCGCGGCGAATACTTGGTCATTGATGTTTGTAATCGGTAACCCGACGAATATCTTTTTAGCCACTACCGCGGACATCGATTTCATCAGCTATTTCAAGGTGATGGCCTTACCCACTTTAGGCGCGGGTATCGTCGAACTCATCATGTTATTCTTCTTATTCAGACATCGTCTCCAAGAGAAGATCACTGATGTCGATATTGAACATTATGTGATCCATGATAAAGCGACATTAATCGTCGGGGTGCTTCATCTCCTCGTCTGCCTCGTCTTCTTAATCATCTCTAGCTATATCAATATGGAAATGTGGCTCATATCTTTGATATGCGCGTCATCTTTACTTCTCTATACCATCTTTCATTCTATCGTCACGAGAACTGATTGGGATTATGTATCAGGCGCGTTTAAAAAACTCCCCTATCCTCTCATCCCCTTCTTCTTATCGATGTTTGTAATCGTCGTCGCCTTGAACTATCAAGGGATATCTTCTCAAATCGCCTCATTCTTCGGGGAACAAAACACCATCTGGAATTATGGTTATTCTTCTTTCGTCTCCGCGAATATCATCAACAATATTCCAATGAGCATTCTTTATTCCAATTTATGCAATAACTTAACCGGGATGGCCTATAAACAAGCGATATATGCTTCTATTGTGGGAAGCAATATCGGCGCCTTCCTCACTCCGATGGGCGCTCTCGCCGGCATCATGTTCACAAACCTATTAGATGAACACGACGTAAACTTCACATTCAAGCACTTCATAAAATATGGTTCGGTCATCGCTTTGCCAACCATTACTGTCGCATTAAGTATATTGTTATTAACAATTAATTTCTAAAAAGGCTTCTTTGGAGAACTGTTCGGATCATAGATTGGGGGATAGATATTATCTCCGTTAAATCCTGCGAGTAGGCAGACCGCTTGATGGACGCGTATCGTTAAATCATCAATCGCCTCTAGTCCTGATAAATTAGGGTTGCTGAATACAGGTTCTCCAATATGGAGGGTGAAACAGGCTTTCTGCTTCATCACTTTTTTTCTAAATTTGCTCGGTTCTCGATAAGAAAAAGCAAAAGGAAGAATCGGTTTATTATTCTTCACCGCATATGAGGCCGCGCCTCTTTTAAATGGTCTGATCGGGACATAATAATCCCACTTGCTCCCTTCCGCGTAGAAATGGAGGGCCCCTCCATCTTGAAGGAGTTTATTAACAGCTGCTTTAAAAGCTGCTTTCGCTTCTTCATCACCAGTAGGAATAGGGATACATCCGACAAGTCTAACAAGGGGTCCGGAATCATTATTGATATTCTCCCCAATCGATAAAGTATTTGGCCAGATGAAATTATGCAAAGCTTTCATAATGCATAGATAGTCCCAATCATGAACATGGTTAGAGACGGAGACAAAGCCTTTGGATAATAATTCTTTATGTTTTTTGATATTCTTTTTCCCTTCGATTTTTAAACCGGTCTTGGGAGGGACCATAAAGGGGAAGACGATGATACGGCATAATAACCTGACCCAGAATCTTTTAAAACGAAAACTCTTTGAATTATCGACATAAGGATAATCTTTATCAAAGATAATCCCTCTGTTCATCTTGAATGTGCCATAATGCTGGTCAGTTTTCTCTGGATATGGATATTCTTTGTTCTCTGGAATATATAAACTCATAGATAACATTATAGCATATTCAAATATCACATTATTTGATATAATACCTCCCGATGAAAATTTTATTTGCCTTAGAATGCGCGAATCAACCCACGAACGGGACCACGGCGACCTGTATTCGTTTTGCGAAAGAATTAGAGAAGAAAGGTCACGAGGTCACCATCATCGGTTGTGATCGCATCGTTGGAGAAGCTTATCACCGTTATTACGGTCTTCCTAAGTACAAATTCCCTTTCACTGATAAGTTGATCGTGAAAGATGGTTTCTTGCTCGTGAAGATGATCTATAAGACATTATTTGAAGCGATCAAAGGTCAAGATGTCGTCCATGTCTTTTTACCATTCAAACTCGCGAATGTCTGCCGACTAATCGCTCAAGAGCAAGGGATTGCCGTGACCACCGCTTTCCATATCGTCCCGCAGAACGTCACAGGCGCGATGCACATGGCGAAGTGGAAACTCACCAACTGGGTATTGCTCTATTCATTTAAAAGATATTTATTCAATCATATTCGATATATTCATTCCCCATCTTTGATGGCGACAAACCTAATGAGGAGAAATGGCTTTAAAGTCAATGACATCAGAACGATCTCTAACGGAGTCATTCCTTTCTTCCAGAGAATGGAAGTGAAAAGACCAAAAGAATATGAAGGTAAATTTATCGTCTGCATGTCGGGAAGACTCACTCAAGAGAAGAGACAAGACCTCATCGTCAAAGCGGTCGCGAGAAGCAAATATAACAAAGATATCCAAGTCATCTTATGCGGGCAAGGCCCAAACGATAAGCAACTATTAAGACTCGCGAAGAGAAAAGGTTTGGCTAATCCATTACAAGTGAAATTCTATTCTCACAAAGAATTAAGAGAAGTTCTCAATTATATTGACCTCTATATCCACGCGGCCGATTATGAAGTGGAAGGGATCTCTGCGATTGAGGCCATCACCTGTGGAGCAGTCCCCCTCATCTCTGACCATCCGATGTGTGCGACCAAAGACTTCACCTTAGACAATGAGAGATGCCGTTTCAAACACGGATCATCTAAAGATCTCTGTAAAAAGATTGAATGGTTCTATGAACATCAAGAAGAAATTCCTCATATGAGAGAAGAGTATCTCGAATCCTCAAAGAAATATGCCTTATCTCTCCAGGTCGATGCCTTAGAACAGATGTTCGTTGATGCCTATAACGACCAAAAAGAAGGCAAGTCCATCAGACAACTCCATCCTCGTTTGAAAGATAAATATTTATATCATAGATATATGCGACAGGCAAAGAGACAGGAAAAGCATCCTGAGAAATATCTCAATCAAAAGTAAAATCCGTGACATCGCTGCCACGGATTTCTTTCAAAAGGATTGTTTTTTGTTTAGAAAGTATAGAGAATCGCTGATCCACCTGTGACAATCCAACAGGCGAGAATCGCGACGAGCATCGCGCCGACAAAGGCGTTGCCAGTTTTTCTATAGCAATATGTGCAGATGAATGAGAAGACGACAACCTGTGGAGCAAAGACGATGAGTAATGACATGAATGGTCCACCGAAAGTTGAGGAGAATAACAAGTCTGCACCTGGCCCTAACTGGGCAAAGAATGGAATATATTCGATTAAGATGACGATGAGAATACCACCGACCATGCATAAGGCATATCTCCACCAGACCTTGAAGAAGTTTTTAACGCCTGGTTCACCAGTGCCTGGCACTCTATTAGAGGCAAAGATCTTCGAGTTGTTGAGGACGAAGAAGATGATGAAGATTGGTAAATATACCAAGAACATCAATAATCTCGAGAAGTTAAAGCCTCTGAAGAATGGCCAGATGAATCTTAAGTCTAATTGGAAGATAGCTTGGCATAAGACCACTTGAATATACATCCAGGCGACACCGGCGATAACCGCGATCGCGGATTTACCAAATAATTCCCAGTCGAATCTATGGCGATGATCTTCGTCATCTCTGGCCATACCTAAGTCGACGAAGTCAGTCGTGAGAGTGCCTCTCTTCTTATTTCTAAACCATGGGATGAGGGTGAACCCTAACATCACGAGGATTAAGAATAAGTACCAGATTAAGAATCCATTACCAATCGTCATTGCAAAGACGACTTCTGGAAGAGGGAATAATCCTTGACCTAATTGAGTTAAGAATGGATAAGTAACCGCGGAGATACCAATAGTGATAAGCGCGGCTTTCCACCACTTCCAACCCTTCTTTTCTTTTTCAGGTCTATTTGGGACACCGGCGAAGACTGGCTCAAACCAGCTAATCGCTTTAAAGACC
>JAFZVO010000099.1 GCA_017617775.1 Bacilli bacterium
AGAGAAGAAGAAAAAGAAACTCAAAAAAGCTTTAAAAACTTCATATTTCTTACAAAAACACTGCAAATCCATGGGATTATCTATTGTCAGAAACTGCATGTTTAAGAAATATTTAAACTTAATCTTCACTGATTCTATCAGATTCTGTATCTCTGGAGGGGCATTCTTAAACCCAGAAGCATTAAGGCTCATCAACCTCATCGGTTATCCTTTGATGAATGGCTATGGCTCTACGGAAATCGGCATCACTTCCTTAAATAAATCAAAGACCATCGATCAAAGATTGTCCTCTTCTTTAGGAGATCCATTCTCCTCTGTTTCATATAAGATTGAAAACGATTATCTATTGGTCAAATCTCCTTCTTCCACTTCTCGCCTCATTAACGGAGAAGGCAAAGAAGAAAGATTGTCTCATGAGGAATATATCAATACATACGATAAGGCTAAATTAGTCGATGGGAAATATTATCTCCTCGGTAGAGATGATGAAGTCGTTGTCTTAGAAAATGGAGAAAACATCTCTCTCGCTTTAAAAGAAAAAGAATTATCGCTTAATAAATGTCAAGAATATGCACTTGTGGAGAAGAACCATCAGATCATTCTCATCGCTTCTTACGATAAGATGACTCCTCTTGACGCGATTAGAGAAGAATTAAAAGGTGTGAATAATGAGAAAGGATTAATTTCTCAAATCTATTACACAACTTTACCTCTTCCAAAAGCTAACAGCATCAAATATAAACGTCATCAACTCGTCGAATTATTAACCAAAGAAAAACAATCATTCATTTTATTAAATGAGTTAGAGAAAAATGAAGAATCTTTAAAAGAAGAATATAACGAAGAGATGTTAAATAAAATCATCGATATCTACGCATCTATCTTTAACGGCGAGAAGATCTCTCCTAATAGTCATTTTTACAATGATTTAAACGGTGATAGCCTCCGTTATTTCATGTTGCTCAATAAAATTGAAGAAGAATTCAAAATTGAAATCAATATTTCGGAGGCATCAACTGCCCCATATACCCCAAATGAATTCTTAAGGAGAGTTAGAGGTTAGTTATGGAATGGATTATTCGTGAATTAATACCCGGCGACCATATCCGAGTGAAAAGACCTCTCTATTATCATCATGGGGTTTATATCGGAGACGGGAAAGTCATCCACTACTCGGGTAAAGAAGGTGACTCCGTGGATAGACCAGATCAAGTCGAAGTCATCGAGACCGACATGTCTTTCTTCTTACAAGATGGAATCGCAGAAGTCGCTAAGCCATCCTTCAAGGAATCATTTTTTGTGAGAAATAAAAAAGAAGCAGTCAGGTTAGCCAAAGAATCGTTAGGGAAGAAGGGTTATAACTTCCTCCACAACAACTGCGAGACTCTTGCGAATGAATGCTGCTATAAGAAGACGCTCACATCGCAGATTGAAGATTTAAAGAGGACGCTGTAGATGAAGAAGTTTTTATTAGGGGCATTTAGAATCTTCTTACTCATCACTGGGTTTATTCCTTTTCTATTCATTTTGAAACCGAAATATCTTTTCGTCAGTGAAAAGGCAAAAAATGATTATAAAAAGAATAAAAAAGGCGTTCTTCTCATCTGTAACCACACCGCCATTCTCGACTATTATTGCTTCATGTTTAAATACGCGCCTTCCTATGTTCACGCGCTTGTTGGAGAAGTCGTCTATTATAACAAATTCATGTGTCTCCTCAATGATGCGGTGGGCAACATCAAGGTTGACCGTAATCAAGCTAATAACTTGATGCCAATTCAAAAGTGCATCGATTTATTGAAACGCGGGAAGAAAGTCATCATTTTCCCTGAAGGGAAATTAGAAGATAAGAAAGGTCGATTAGAGAAATTCACTTCTTCATTTGCTTTGATCTCTGCGATGAGCGGTAAACCGATCATTCCTTTCTATACCGATGGTAATTACGGCATGTTCAAAAGACCACGCATCATCGTCGGCGAGATGATGACTCCACCTACTGACTGTGAAGAAAAAACGTTAAAAGAATACACTGATAATGCAAGAAGCTATATCAATGAATTAGGGACGATTTGTCGTGACCATAAAAAAGCGAAGACCAAAACATTATTCACCAAGATGTTCACAATACTAGATTTAGTCCGTCTCACTTCTATTCCTTTCTTCTATCTCATCTTCCCAACGAAGAAATATTATTTTGGAGATCGTAAGAAGATTAGAAAGGCTTTGAAATATAATGCGATGCTCTGCTCTAATCATACCGGCCCGTGCGATGTCTTATTCATCTACATGCATTTCCTTTCTAGACGCGCGAGATTTATCGCTGCCGAAGAAGTCTATTTTGCAAAGTTCCTCGCCTGGTGTATGGATCACGCTGGTGTGATCAGGTATCAACGAAAAACGATGCAGGAATCGATGGATTTAAAAGCTTTTAAAGAATGCTTAGAAACTCTGAATGGTCGAGGTGTGCTCGCCATCTTCCCAGAAGGGCATATCAATTTCGATGTCTCTTTTGACTCATCTTTTAAAGAAGGCGCGGCGACTTTCTCCCTCATGACCAATTCACCGATCATCCCCTTCATCTTTGTCGAACCATATCGTTACTGGTGTTTCAACCATGTCGTGATTGGCGACCCAATCTACCCATCTGACTATGGCTTTAACAAAGATGATGTCGGTATTGATAATATCAATAAATATAACGAAATAATCTATGCAAAAATGAAAGAATTATATGATTATTCTTTGACCAAAAGGAGGAAACATTATGGACAGAGAAGATATTTTAGATCGCTTGAAGAAGATTCTCAAAAAGACCAACAAAAATCCTAATATCGATTATGATTCCATTTCGGAAGAAACATCATTAAAATATGATTTAGGTCTTGACTCAATTCAGCTCATCGTCATCGCTTTATCGATCGAAATGGAGTTTGGAATTGAGTTCAAGGAATATGGTATTGATACATTCAAAACTGTTGGCAATGTCGTCAGTTATATTATGGAGGTAGCATAATGAGCAAGACAGTTACTTTAGACAAGCGTTGGAAGGAAGTCATCTTCGCGGCAAGTGGCCTTGGACCAAATCTTTTGATGGTCCTCATGATGGCCTATTTCACCGATGCAGTGATCCCAACTGGTCTCAACGCAGACATTAATTTCTGGAGCTATGGAGGTGTGATCCTCGTCTCCACTATCATCTTCCCAATCCTCTGGACACTCGGAAGAATCTTTGATGGTGTGATCGATGTCCCTCTCGCCGCCTTAACCGATAGGTTGAAGAATAAGAAAGGTAATCGTTTCATCACCATTCTCATCTCTTTCTTACCGATGGTTGTCTCCTTCGTCTTATGTTGGATTCCTGTGTTTGGTAAAAGCGCGGATATCACTCTTGGACAACAGATTGGTAACACCATTTGGATCT
>JAFZVO010000100.1 GCA_017617775.1 Bacilli bacterium
GGTTTGATTCTCTGGTTACGAAAAGCACCTTTCGCGGTGCATTCATATTCTTGCTTATCGCATAAAACTTTATATTTGCCAGCAATGGATGAGGTGATAATTCCGTTCATTATTTAAATCCAAATAGTCTGGCGAGAAAGCCTTTCTTCGGTTGAAGGTTTTGAACATTGTTCTTCAGTTTTTTGAGTTCGTGATTAAATTCTTCCATGTCGTTATAGCGGAGGTTCGGATCTTTATTCGTCGCCTTTTGAATGACCTTTTCCACTTCACGAGGACAATCTGGAACATATTTCTTCACAGATGGGAATTTGTCCTTGATGTGCATGACGGCGATGTTGACCGCGGAGTCATTTTCAAAAGGTGGATGGGCAGTGAGCATTTCAAAGAAGGCGACACCGACCGCATATTGATCGCTCTTCGGAGTGGCTTTCTTCCCTTTGGCAATTTCTGGAGCCATATAATAAACAGAACCGATAATCTCATTAGTCTTGGTCAAATGATTATCTAGACCTTCCGCTTGGGCGATACCAAAGTCACCAAGTTTAATCGTCCCGTCAGGCATGACAAAGATATTCTCGGGTTTGACATCTCTATGAACGATGTTATGTTGATGGGCGAAATATAGAGCATCAGTGAGCTGAATCATATAGTCCACTGCTTCTTCAAGAGGTAACGCTCCTCTAAAATCAATCACTTCTTTTAAAGTTTGACCTTTGACATATTCGTTGGCGATATAGGGGACGCCAGCGATCGTTCCATGGTTATAGACTTTGACGATATTGGGATGATTCAAACTCGCAGCGATTAAAGCTTCATTTTCAAAACGCTTGAGATTTGTCGAATCAAGCATCACATCATCTCTAATCATTTTGATGGCGACAGTTGTCTTTTTAATGATGTCTGTGGCTTCATAGATATCCGCCATCCCACCATGACCAATCTTCGCGGTAACGCGATAACGGCCATCGATTAATGTTCCAATTTTAATCTGCATTGTTACTCTCCCATATCACCACGGCGATATTGTCAGAACCACCGTTGTTATTCGCGATGGAGATCAGTTCATTGACCTTCTCTTCTGGAGTGTCTTTATTAGATAGGACAGAGGAGATCGTCGTCTCACTAGCGTTGTTATATAAACCATCGCTGCAAAGCAGCATTGTTTCTTCTTCATATTTGCGAATTTTAATATCGATATTCAAGGTTGGATAGACGCCTAAAGCGTTCATCAGCATATGACGTTTTGGATGGGTTGCCATCTCTTCTTTAGTGATCTGTCCAGTGCGATATAGATAGCCAACATAGGTTTGATCTTCCGTTAGCTGTGTTAATACTTTACTCTTCATTGAATAAATACGAGAATCTCCGACCTGCGCGGTGAAGAGTTTCTTCTTTCTGATAATCGCGATGGAAAGAGTCGTGCCCATCCCTTGATAGAGAGGATTACGAATCGATTCGGAATAGATTTGGCTGTTCGCGTTTCGGCAGGTTTGAGTGAGCCAATAATAGACATGGAGATTAGAGAAGAAACGATTCACTTTCTTGAATTCATCGACGACATAAGAAACCGCTAAAGCAGAGGCGTAGTCGCCTTTGTTCTGTCCGCCCATGCCATCGCAGACGACGAGTAAAACAGTGCCGTAGGCATTGACCAACGCACAGGCTTGGTCTTCATTAGAGATCCTCACCTTTCCGACATCGGTATGAAAGGCGAAGCGACCGTTATTAATTCTCTCCTCTTTCCTCATCAATTTTCTCCTTGGCTCTTAATTGTCCACAGGCTGCATCGATATCGCTGCCAAATTCTTTACGAATTGTCGCGGTGATGCCACCTTCACTCAGATATCCGAGGAAGGCGTGGACACGATTGCCACTGCTGCGTTTATAGGGCAAGATGTTCGTCTCATTATAGGGGATGAGATTGACATACCCTTTTGTATCTTTAATTAGTTTGACTAATTCTTCAGCGTTTTCTCTATTGTCGTTGACCTGGTCGATTAATAGATATTCATAGGTCACTCTTCTCCCCGCGATTTTTTCATATTCTTTGACCGCTTCGATGACCTTTTCCACTGGATAGACTTTATTCACTTTCATCAATGAATTTCTAATCTCGTTGTTCGGCGCGTGCAAGGAGATGGCGAGATTAGTCTGTAAACCTTCTCCGGCATATCTAATGATTTTATCTGGGATTCCACAGGTCGAAACCGTGATATGTCTCGCCCCGATGGAGAGGCCTTTCTGGTTGTTGATAATGCGGATGAAATCCATCACATTATCATAGTTATCAAATGGTTCCCCTGTCCCCATCACGACGACATGGGTGATATGTTGCCCCTTGCCTTCCTCTTTGAGGATGTTATTGAGGACTAAGACTTGACCCACGATTTCTTCGGGCTCAAGATTTCTCTTCTTCCCTAATAAACCTGACGCGCAGAAGGAACATCCCATATTGCAGCCAACTTGGGAAGAGACACACGCGCTATAACCATAGTTATAATGCATTAAGACAGTCTCAACTTTGCTATTATCTTTTAGTTTAAGCAAGAGTTTTATCGTTCCATCTTGACTGACTTGTTTCTTGTCGATCTCGGGGATGGAGAGACAATATTTCTCTTTGAGAACTTCACGAAAAGACTTCGAGACATCAGTCATTTCATCAAAATTCGTGGCTTTCTTCTCATACATCCAGATGTAGAGTTGAGTCGCGCGGTATTTCTTCTGGCCTTCCTCTAACATCAACTGTTCTAATTTATGTAAAGGTAGTCCGTAGAGATTAATCATATTTATGGTTTGTCTTCAGCATCTTGACGTAATACATCAAGGAATCACCTTCTTCAAAAGGCATATAATGTCTCTCTTCCACTAATGACATATCGCGATGTCTTAATAAGAAATCTTTGATCAACAAAGTTGTTTCTTTCTTATTCAATGTTGGGACCATATAGAGAAGTTGGCCGCCGACATTGAGACAATTATAGGCTTCATCAAGGGAGTAGATTTGCTCATTGATGAGGGGATCTAATTTCTGATTCTTGCACTGTAAGAAATAATCTGGCATGCGGTTGAAGTTTTCAAAATTGGTATTTCTCGCGAGGAGGAAGAAGACATCAACAGGTTCAGAGATGCAGGATTCGATGACGCTCGCCTTTGCATCATAAAGCTGCACATTCTTCAAACGGAATTGTTTGATATCATTCTCGAGAGTCTTGTAATCGCGGAATTCTGGGACGATGACATCAATCTTTGATTGTGGTTTCTTTAAGAAAACATAATCTAATAACAAATTATTAGAATAACCGGAGAAAATCGCGACTTTATGGAATGGATCACATTCCAATTTATTGATGATATCGATGAATGGCATCTTCTCTAAATAGACATTATGATGTTTGGAATAATCTGTGCTTCTAAGCACTTCTTTTCCTTGATAAATCAAACAGTTATCAACTTTAGAGGCAATGAAGTTATTAGTTTCTAATAGTTTTTCTTTAGAAGAATTAGAGGTGTTCACTCCACAGGTGATCTTGCTCGTTTTGCTATTGCCTTTCAACACTTTAAATGTGGTTGTTCTTCCATATTGTTTGTCCCACATCTTCACGAGCCATAAAGGCGTATTAAATCTAAGGGATAAATAATCTAAAGATCCTTCGGGAATGTTAGTTGGGATAAGTTTTGGATTCTTCTTTAACTCTTCAACATAGGCGGTCAATTCTTTGGTTGGAATATCGCTCATCTTGGAAGCGTTTAAAACGATTTGATTGAAATCAAAACGATGGTAATAGAATTCATTTGCTAAAAGCAAATAAACAGGAATATATTTCTCTTCCTCTTCTCTGCTATAGCCATATTTCTCTTTTAAAAGGGTTCTAAAAAGAAGGTGATGTCTGAGCTCGCATCCGACAAGACCGGTGATTGAAGAACGGGATTCTTTGCTGGCATCGTTCTTATCAAGCACATCTTTTAAAGCGATTTGAAAAGGAAGCTCTTTGAGCAAAATATTGGTGAGGGCTAGATTAGCAATTTCGAAATTGTTCATAATTATTTGTTGAAATCCTTAAATATGTCACCGGTGAAAATCTGGTCGTCACCTTCGCCTTCCTCAATATTTTCATCATAATCTTCATCGAAGTTCACGAGATTCTCGTTCTCGATATAGCGTGGGTAATCATCATTGAGGTTTTCATAGAAGTTATCTTGGGAGAAATAGTTGAACACGACTTGAACATGAATAGTTGGACCTTTGACCATGTTCATAATGAGTCTCGCTGCATCTTCTTGGAGGACGGAGACTTTCTTTGGAGCGTCCACTTTCACAAGAGCATTCCAACTCGTCTGTTCCACTCCGTTATGGAAAATCATATTCTCAGGAGCGATAAATAATATTTCTTCTCTATCACATTCATAAAGATCCGCTAAAGCGGAAGTCATCTCACGGGAGAGTTTCCCGACGACGAATTGATCTAATCCATAAACTGTTAAACTAATCATACCGTTTACCTCTCAATATTATATA
>JAFZVO010000101.1 GCA_017617775.1 Bacilli bacterium
AGCTCTGGGGCGACTATGATAACAAATTCGCATTATTACGTAACTTATATGCCTATCAATTCGGTCACCCAGGCAAGAAGTTAAACTTCATGGGCAACGAACTCGCAAGCTTCGATGAATGGAATGAACAAAAATCCTGTCCATGGGAACTCAAGGCATATCCAAAACACGATAGTGTCACTCGTTGTATGAAGGACCTCAACTTCATCTATCAACATGAGAAACCAATGTATTTCGAAGAGCACAACCCAGTGCATTTCCGTTGGTTGATCGTTGATAACGCGGATCAATCCATCTTCGCTTTCCAAAGACAAGTCGATGATGAAATCCTCGTCTTCGTCTACAACATGACACCTAACTACTACGAATATTACGAGATTCCTCTATTCGAGGGTGGTCGTTATGAAGAAATCTTCAACTCCGATAAGGATGTCTATGGTGGTTGGAACCAATACAATGGTTTACCACTTGATTCCTATCCAGTGGACGATTGGGAGAAACCACACCGCATCTGCATCAAACTCGGTTCATTTGCCGCGTGTATCTTCAAACGCATTAAATAATAGTTTTCTATTAAATCTTTAATATATTAAAAAAGGAGTTTACTATGTTCGAAAACAAAGAAAATTTTAAGCGAGAATTCCAAAGACGTATGTTAGAGAGATACGGAACCCGTATCGATAATTCTCACGTCATCGAACAATACACGATCTTAGGTGAGATGGTGAGAGACTACTGTAACATGGACTTCATGAAGAGCCATGACAGCTCCGTCAGACATCACCGCACACTCATCTATTTCTCAATGGAGTTCTTAATTGGCAGACTTCTCGTCAACAACATGCAAAATAGAGGCATCTATCAAGTCGCCAAGCAAGGACTTGATGAACTCGGCATCAACATCAACGCTTTAGAAGAAGTGGAAAGCGATGCGGGTTTAGGTAATGGTGGTCTCGGCCGTCTTGCCGCTTGCTTCTTAGATTCTATCGCCTCTTTAGGCTACATTGGTCACGGTAACTGTATCCGTTATGAATACGGTTTCTTCCGTCAAAAATTCGTCAAAGGCAAACAGACTGAATTACCAGATCAATGGCTCACCAATGGTAACGTTTGGGAAGTCAAGAAACCAAAATATGCCGAAGAAGTCAAATTCTATGGCAATCCTGAGACTTATCTCAAACCAGATGGCAGCTACGGCATCAAGACTGCGAATGCTATCAGCATTCGTTCTGTCCCATACGATGTCCCAGTCGTCGGTTATCGCAATGGTTTAACCAACGTTTTAAGATTATGGTCTGCCGAACCAAGCAGCCATCATCTTCCAAAGAATATCTCCTTCCAAGACTACTTAAATGCTTTGAAGGAATTATGCCACGGCTTATATCCAGATGATTCTACAGAAGAAGGTCGTATCTTAAGATTAAGACAACAATACTTCTTAGTCTCTTCTGGTATCCAATCCACTTTAAGAAGCTATTATCGTCATAACAACACATTAGTCGGCATCCATAAAGACTATGTCTTCCAACTCAATGATACTCACCCAATCCTAGCGATTCCAGAGATGATGAGAGTGATGCTCGATGAATATGATATGGAATGGGATGACGCCTGGAAAGAAGTCACACAGTGTATGGCTTATACTAACCACACAGTCATGCCAGAAGCATTAGAGAAATGGCCATGCCGTTATGTCCAAATGCTCATTCCACGTTGTTACATGATCATCGAAGAGATCAACCGTCGTTTCAATTTAGAGATGAATGCGAATGGTGTCAACGAAGTTGACAGAATCGCGATGAACATCATCAAAGATGGTCAAATCCATATGACCAACTTAGCGATTTACACTTGTTTCTCCGTGAACGGTGTCGCCGCTTTACATACGGAAATCTTAAAGAGAATGACATTCAAAGAATTCTATGCGTATATGCCAAAGAAGTTCAACAATAAGACCAACGGTGTCACTCATAGAAGATGGCTCGTCAACGCCAATCCAAAACTCACTGAATTAATCTCTTCTAAGATCGGTGATGAATGGATTAAAGATATGTCCAAGATTAAAGCCTTTGAAGAATATGCGAATGATAAAGCCGTTCTCAAAGAGATGGATAAGATCAAACTCGAGAACAAGAAGAAACTCGCCAAATACGTCAAAGACAACTATAAGATTGATATCGATGTGAATTCCATCTTCGACGTTCAAATTAAGCGTTTACACGCTTATAAACGTCAGCTCATGAATATCTTCCACATCATCTACTTATATCAAAGAATGAAGAGCGATCCATCCTTCAGAATCTATCCACATACTTTCTTCTTCGGTGCGAAAGCCGCTCCAAGCTATGAATATGCGAAGAAGATTATTGAATTAATCCTCGCGGTCGCCGCTTTAGTCAATAACGATGAAGAGACTAATAAATATCTCAAGATCGTCTTCATCGAGAACTATGGTGTCTCTCTCGCCGAACTCATCATCCCAGCCGCTGATGTTTCCGAACAGATCTCTACTGCTGGTAAAGAAGCATCCGGAACTTCAAATATGAAGTTCATGATGAATGGTGCCATCACATTAGGCACTCTCGATGGTGCAAATATTGAAATCGCCGAATTAGCGGGCAAAG
Organism: Bacilli bacterium; assembly: GCA_017617775.1. Next base: position 2,625 of record JAFZVO010000101.1, read on the forward strand.
AGAACTGCGTCATCTTCGGTCTCAAAGAAAATGAAGTCGAAGAAGCCAAACGCAACGGCACATATGATCCATGGCAAGTCTATAACTCCGATTACAGAGTGAAGAACATCATGGACTCCTTATTCAACGCTGAATGGGCGCAAGGTAGCCAAAACAAATTCAGAATGATCTTCGATGAGATTATGAACCGTCGTGATGAATATTTCATCCTCGCCGATTTCGATTCCTATGTGAAAGCTCACGAAAAGATCGTCGAATTATATCAAGACAAACTCAATTGGCAAAAGATGTGCGTCTATAACATCGCCAATAGTGGTTTCTTCTCCTCTGACCGTACGATTGAACAATACGCTCAAGAGATCTGGCATTTAGAAAAAGTTAAATAAGATATGTTAGAAAAAGCGAATTTATCTGAACTTTTTGCTGCGCAAGCGAAGCTTGATGAGACGATTCATCAGAATCATAATGTCAATTACACTGTGACTCATGATCGCCGCATTTTAGCGTTGCTCGTCGAGATTGGAGAATTCGCGAATACCACCCGTTGTTTCAAATATTGGTCCAATAAAGGAATGGAAGAGAAAGAAACTGTCCTCGATGAATACGCGGACGGGATGCATTTCTTCCTCTCCTTAGGGATTGATATCGAAAGTCATAAAACAATCTATGAGATTGAAAAACCGGACTGTGACTTAACAACGCAGATTCATCTCGTCTATTCCGCGATTGAGGACTTTAAAAGAGATTGCAATGAACTCACTTATGAAGATGCTTTCTCTTCTTTCTTAAATATCATCCCTCTTCTCGGCTATTCATTTGAAGATGTCAGAGAAGCCTACTTCAAGAAGCTAGGCGTCAATTACGTCAGACAAGATACGAATTATTAATACAATAGTATTAAAGACAACAAAAAAGATTGGGTTAGC
>JAFZVO010000102.1 GCA_017617775.1 Bacilli bacterium
ACTAATCCGTCCTAATGTCGCGAACATCGACCATCTCATCATCGTCCATTCCTACCTAGAACCCGCCTTTTCATATGGTCTTATTTTCAAATATTTAACATATGCAAATATGAATGGTATCAAGGCTAGCGTGGTCATCAGCAAAGTCGATAAATGTGAAAAAAACGAGGATTTGCGAGGTATTTTAGAGGTATTTCGTTCAATTGATGTCCCAATCTACTTTGTGAATAGCAAGCAGAAAGAAGGGATTGAAGAGGTCAAAGGAATCTTCTCCCATAACATCGTCGCTTTAATCGGCACGAGCGGAGTTGGTAAATCAACCTTACTCAATGCGATAAATCCTTTGTATAATAGAAAAGAAGGAGAATATTCTTATTCTCTAAAGGGTGGAAAACACCAGACCAAGGAAGTTGTTTTGCTTCCTTATGAAGATGGTTATCTCGTGGACACTCCTGGGTTTTATTCCCTCCAGCTCAACTTAAAGAAAGATGAACTCGCGAAGTTCTATCCGGGAATGTATCTTAAGAGCCAGGATTGCTATTATTCCAACTGTCTTCACTTAAACGAAAAACAATGCGCGATTAAAATGGACTTAGAATCAGGCAAACTCCATAAGGTCGTCTATCAAAACTATTTAGAACAACTCAAAGAAATCGAAGAGGAGAAAAGATAATTATGGGTAAAACACTTCTATCAGCATCACTTCTATCAGCGGATTTTTCAAATATTGAATCCGAAGTGAGAAAATGTGAACAAAATGGCGTCGACTGGATTCATTACGATGTGATGGACGGTCATTTCGTCGATAACATCACATTCGGTTTTGCTTTTATTGAACAGAGCAAGAAACATCATAATCTCTTATGCGATGTTCATATCATGATCTCTGACCCATTCTTATATGCGAGAAGATTCTGCAGATGCGGTGCGGATAGCCTCACCTTCCATTATGAAGCTTGTAAGAGCAACAAACAGATCTTCCAAATCATCGACGATATCCACGCTTGCGGTTCTAAAGCTGGTTTATCCATCAACCCAAAAACACCCGTGGAAGTCTTATATCCATTTCTTCGTTCTTTAGACTTAGTGCTCATCATGTCAGTGGAGCCAGGGTATGGCGGTCAACCATTCGATGATGTCGCTTTAGAAAAAGTGTCAACCTTAAAAGCCTATATGGAACAAAATGAGATTAAACACACTCTCATCTCTATCGATGGAGGAATTAACGGAAAGACAGCGCCTTTAGCGAAAGAAGCGGGCGTTGACGTTCTCGTCTCTGGCAGTTATCTCTTTAAGGCCGAAGATTTTAAAGCCACTGTTGAACAATTAAAACAATAATGTCATATACTGCATTAGGATTTTTGATTATTGCTATATTCTTGTTCGCCTGTTTTGTCGTGGCGTCAACATTTAATTACAAAGCGAGATTTAAGAAGAGCTATCATCTCCGTTCTCATTTTCCATATGAGCTCAATTATCATGGAAGATATCAAGATAATATCTATGGCAATATCATCTACGCATTATATTTTGCGGCAGTAATCGTGTTCTTTGTATTCTTCTCGAACGGGTTTACGAATGGCTATTTAATCTTTGCCTTGATAGCGGGAGCGATCACTCTCATCTCCTTAACAGCTTTAGTCTATATTCCGATTGATTATCTCCGCCTCCATATGATTGTGGTGGCTTTAGCTTTTATCTTCTCGTTAGCTTTTTCTTTTTCAATTGTTTTAGCGAGTTATTTTAAATATAAAGAATTAAATAGCGTTCCAGCGATGATCTCACTCATTGCTTCGATTGTGACCTCTGCGATCTATGCGATATTGATTCTCAACCCAAAGCTGACCCATTGGGCGGAGATGGAAGATCAGACCAATGAGGATGGGACAGTAGTGAAGGTGAGACCGAAATATTTTGTCCTCGCATATAGCGAATGGTCATTAATGATTCTTTATCTCCTCAGTCTCATCTCTCTATTTGTGGAAACGATATAAAAAACAACCCATCGGGTTGTATTTTTATTTTTGGTAGTCTACTTATTTACTAGCAGTTGTTTTATTAAGGGTGCGATAAGCGCGGGTTGACATTCTCACGCGTTGACCGTCGATCGTGTAAGTCTGGAGATTGACGTTCCATTTACGACGTGTAGCTCTAACAGAATGTGAACGATTGTTTCCGCTTACGGGACCTTTACCAGTAAATGGACATTTTCTAGCCATCTTTCTTCCTCCTTAATTAAGCCTAAATAACCTTATCATAAAGTCGAGATATGTGCAATAAATATTTATTGACGTCTCGCATAATATGCCTGCATGAGGTTGGTGAGGAGAGTCAATCTGGTGAGTAAACCTACACCGCCTGGGACAGGGGTTTGTAATTTGACCGGTAAATCTCTTTCGGCATCCCCATGGAGTTTGCCATCTATCCTATTGATACCGACATCGACGATGACCGCATCTGGTTTGTAGTTATAGGAACGATCTAAGAAGCCGGCTTTACCGATTGCGAGGACGATGATATCGGCGTGTTCGATATAGAACTTCATATCCTCTTTTGGTGTGCGGGAATGGACAGTGGTGACTGTGCAATTCTCACTTAAGAGAAGTCTCGCCATTGGTTTTCCAACAATGTTGGAACGACCGATGACAACCGCATTCTTTCCACATAATGGGATATTCTCATCTCTTAAATAGTTGATGATGCCTTTTGGCGTGCATGGATCCATCTTGGTGAGAGGGTGGAAACCATCGATATCTTTCGCTGGGTCGACCGCGAGTTTGATGATCTCTTCATCGATCTGCTTTGGTAATGGCATTTGGACGATCAATCCATCGATATCATCGTTCTTATTGATTTTATCAATCTCTTTGATTAAATCCTCTTGAGAGATAGTGGTTGGAAGTTTCACTAAATCGACTTCGATACCGACTTCGGTGGCATCTTTGAT
>JAFZVO010000103.1 GCA_017617775.1 Bacilli bacterium
GCTGGAGTCTTGTTGTAGTTAGCGATTTGCTCGTCAATTTGTCTGACTTTTAAATCGATGTTGTGGTTTCTGACGAGGAGTGATTCCACTCTTTCACCTAAAGAGGTGACTTGCGCGCGATCTCCAAGACTCACGATAGTGGCTGTGAAGGAGTCGATTAAGTTTTGGTTATCTTTCTTTTCACCACCGTTACCATCTTCACCGATAAGAACGATTCTTTCTTGAGTGAGAGAAGCAACATTGATCTTAGTGTAATTTGGAGTTAAACCATAATTGATAATCATGTTCTTTAACAAAGAAATCTTGTTGCTATCAATGATGGAATTGATCGTATAGATGTTAGAAGCAATCTTATCAGATAAAGTCGCGGAGATCTTTAACGCCTTCATCGTGTTGTAGCCGTTGATCATCGTACTCGCTTGAGTGGATAATAGATCAACTGCATCTTCATATTTCTCAACATCTTGATATTTTTGAAGAGCGCTATCGAAAGTGGAGTCAGCGATATAGGCTTTATCTTGTTCAAGAGGATGATTTGCTAAATCGCGGAAGAAATCTCTAGTGATATCCGCGCTTGGCATTTTGTTTCTCTTGATGGAGACAGTGTAGCTGATCTCGTTAGAATCTTTATCAACCGCTCTTGAGATGGAGAAAGCGTTGGCTTTCACAAGAGCGTCAACATCGATACCCGCATATTCTTCTTTTGAAGCTTTCACTTCATTGAGGACTTCTTTAGAGACGAGGCTCTTGTAGTTGAAAGTCGTGTTATCCGCTTTTGTTTCAGTGGCTAAACCGGAACCGCTATAAGAGAATGTCGCATTATAGACATTAAAGAAATAGTTATATCCGAAATAGACGCCGAAAAATCCGACGAGACAGATTGAGAATGTGAGAATTAATAACAGCTTCCAACGATGGAATGCAACTTTGCAAATTCGACCGAATGATACGCCTTGATACTCTTCTTCTTCCATGATTGTTTCCTCCTGGCTTTTCTATGATAGTTTATCGGTGATAATCGTTTTTGTAAACGATAATTATTGTTTGGCGAGTGGATTGACGATTGTTTCGAGAATGACTTTCTCTTTTTCACCAGCTTGTTCGGCATCCTTCGCACGGATGGAGATGTAGAACTTGATCTTTGGCTCAGTACCGGATGGACGGACCACTAGAGAAGTATCGTCGTTGAGATAAATCTTTAAGACGTTACTCTTTGGTAAACCATTGAGGCCTTTGTTGTAATCTAAGAAGCGGTCGCACTTGAATGAGCCGTTTTCTAATTGCGCGCGTAAACCATCCATCATACCCGCCATCTTCTTGAAGCCTTCTTGACCTTCGAATGTGAAGGAGTATGTATTGTTGAGATAATAACCGAATTTTTCATATAATTCGTTTAACTTATCCATGATGGACATGCCATGTGTCTTATAATAGGCGAACATCTCACAGATGAGGAAGGCGGCATTGACCGCATCTTTATCTCTCACATGAGGACCGCTTAAGTAGCCATATGATTCTTCGAATCCGAAGATATAATTCTTCTCTTTGCCTTTTTGTTCTAATAGCAAGATTTGTTCTCCGATATATTTAAATCCTGTTAAGACATCGACCACTCTGACGCCGTAATAGTCAGCGACTTTGTTAATCATATCAGTGGAGACAATAGTCTTCACAGTCATCGGTTCTTCAGGCATTTTGCCGTTGGCGGTTAATCTCTCACAGATATAGTTGAGCAAGAGAACACCGATTTCATTACCGGAGACGAGTCTATAATCATCACCATTTTTCACAGCGATACCACATCGATCGCTATCTGGGTCAGTCGCGACCAATAAGTCGGCTTGATAGTCCTTCGCGTATTGCATGCCAAGAGCCATCGCTTCTCTAATCTCTGGGTTTGGATATGGACAAGTGGTGAAATGGCCATCTGGGAATTGTTGTTCTTTGACGACAACAATCTTTTTATAACCGGATTCTTTTAAGATACGAGTGACTGGCACTAGACCCGCACCATGAAGTGGGGAATAGACGATGGAGAAGTCTTTGTTGATCTTCTCATCACCGACCATTGAGAGTTTCTTCACATCTTCGATATAAGCGGTTAACACCTTTGGTGGGATGTATTCCACTAAACCGGATTCAAAAGCTTCGTCTAAAGACATCATCTTCACATCATCAAAGATGTCAATCTTTTGAATGTTATCATAGACGTCTTTGGAACCTTGAGTGGTCATTTGACAACCATCTGGTCCATAGACTTTGTAACCATTGTATTTGGATGGGTTATGGGACGCTGTCACCATGATACCAGCTGCACATTTATAATATCTGACGGCGTAAGATAAGACTGGGACAGGAGTGATATATGGGTAGGTATAAACCTTGATGCCGTTGGCGGCGAAAACTTGCGCGGCGACATCCGCGAATAAATCGCTGTTCAGTCTTGAGTCACGAGAGATCGCAATTTTACGATCTTCTGGTTTGTGGTTTTTCACAACATATTCAGCTAATCCTTGGCTGGCTTTGGCGACGACATAGATATTCATTCTGTTCGTGCCCGCGCCTAAAACGCCTCTTAATCCAGCTGTCCCGAATTCGAGCTCACGATAAAAGGCATCATTAATGGTTTCTTCGTTCATCGATTGAAGATCAGATAAGAGGTCTGAATCATCGACTCTCTTGAGCCATCTTTGGTAGTTTTGTTTTACGTTTTCTTCTAACATTTCTTTTGTCTCCTTATTGAATAACGAACCACACAGAAATATAGATCGCTTAAACTGATGTCTCCCAAATACCTTCTAAGCTATCTCATATTACGTAAAATAATAGTAGCATATGAAATTATAAATTTCTATACCAACCCTATTAACAAACTAATACAAATCATAAAAAAACAGCCATTTTGTGGCAAAATCGCTGTCAAAACACGGATATTTTAATATTTGAGAGAGGCGAGTTGTTTCGCGAGATCTTCGAGAAGAGTCTTCTCGTCATCGTGGAATCTGTCTAAGATAGGCGCGTCGATATCGATGACTCCCATAACTCTATTTTCTTTAATGATTGGAACGACGATTTCACTTCTCGATTTGCTTGAACAAGCGATGTGTCCAGGGAACTTATTCACATCTGGGACGATGAGAGTTTCACCTTTTTCAAACGATGTTCCGCAGACGCCTTTTCCCTTAGGGATAATCGTGCAGGCCACCTCACCTTGGAAAGGTCCGAGATACAAAGTATCACCTTGGGCGAGATAGAAACCACAC
>JAFZVO010000104.1 GCA_017617775.1 Bacilli bacterium
ATGTGAGAGTCTTATCATTACGGAGTTCGAATAATAAGCAGTTATCATAATATTCGCTGCCCATCACAGATCCATGGTTACTACCCCAGGAGTTAGAGAAGGCATAGCTAGATGGGTTTGAGGTCATCACATCATCGGTGAGGACATAAGTCTCTCCAACTTGTTCAGCGATTCTCGCGTCGACATGCCATAGACGGATGCCAGCCTCTGCTGGACCCGCGGAATAATATCCTCTCCATTGATGTTTGGTGTCGAATTCGTTCACTCCATTAGGCGCGTATAATTCGACGAGGATATATTCATCAAATGGAGAATTCGCGGATTCTGGATTTGGTGATAATAAGATCACTTGATGAGATGATTGATAATCATCGAGTTCAATGACACAGCTCGTCTCGGGGACGATGACTTTTGTCCAACCCAAAGTTAAAGTGGAGAATGGATCTTGTTGATGAGTGTTGTGGAACATCATCGTAGAACCACCGATTGGACGGTAGTCCATATCTCCAAATTCATATTCATCATCAGTGTAGTCATAATAATCTTCTAATCCGAATGTATGACCGGTCTCGTGACAGTAGACGTGTGAGTCGACCTCACTGTTCATGTTATCCTGATATAATTCGGCGAAAGACGCCCACATATGGAATTTGACATCTGGCTCTCCCGCTGGGCGATCGACGATCGGCATGCTTTGGGAAGAGATCTTGCCCCAATATAAGCTGAGGCCATGAGCTTGATCAGGACAGCCATAGATGATGTTGAGGGAATCAAAGACTCCATTGTTATCAGAATCATATGCTCTGATATCATCATCTTTATGTTCTGTGAAATACCAGTTGACGCATTCGCTCACTAGATTGTTGATGCGTTCTTGAGAATTGACATAAGCGGATGAATAACCTGGCTCATACCAATCGCTGACAGTGCCAGAGAAGCTCAGTTTACCACCGGAAACTTTGTTATAGTAAGATTTTACAGAATTCCAACCATCTGCCCCTTCCTCACCATAGAAGGCTTTTCTTAAATCGGTGATCACTTTGGCTTTTGTTGTTCCTTCTTCAGTGAGATATCCATCTGTATCAGTGAAGTAGACAGGGATAGTGAGGCTCTTCACTGTCCCAGAATTTGGACAATACCATCCAAATGTTCTTTCACGATATAAATCGTTTGATGTATAGAGAAGGTCTTTGGCTTCATATGTTGGGTTATCAATGACTTTTACTTCATATGATGTGCTCTTGGAGACATCTTCAAAAGTATAGGAGACATTGACGGTATATGTTCCTTCAACGGCAGTGTTGACCGCTGAATAATCAACAGATGTAGGAGTGACGATTTCTTGATGTCCTCCGACGAAACTTGCGACACAGGAGAAGATTGGAGAGAACTCACTGTCTAAGACATAAGTCTTACGAGCATTTGTCACAGCGATTGATTCTAATTCTTTGGCGATGACATTGACTGTGCAATATGCCCCGACAGTGGAGAACATCTTTCCAAAGACACGGGTGGTGCCGACCCCATTCGCGGTCAAAAGACCATCAGGGTTAATCGAGGCGATGGAGTTGTTTTCACTTCCATATTCAACATTTTCCCAGTCTCCACTGAAATTAGGTGTTTCACCTTCTTTATAGATATCTAGTTTGATTTGGAATGTCTCTCCCGGGATGAGAGTTAAGGTGTTCTTGTTTAATGTCACATAACGAATCTGTCCATCGACAGAATTGATGAATGTGCTTTCTAAGTCTTTGACTCCCGTACTTTGACTGTTATCAGTAGGGAGGATATTGAATTGATTAAAGAAGCTATCACACGCAGTGAGAGCGAGTCCGCATGTTGCGAGTAAGATTAATAATTGTTTCTTCATGCTTTCAATATATCATAGATATTCGCGTGATGTGTTAAAATATCTATTGATGAAGAAAATATTAGTCTCCGGTCTAGTGAATATTGAAACCTCCTTAAAGGTCGATTCTTTCCCTATTAACTACTGTCCAATTGAATATCCATTCTTCGGTGTAGATACATGCGTCTCAGGCGTGGGATACAATGTCTCCAAAGCTATCAAGACATTAGGAGGAGAAGTGGATCTATTATCTCTAGTCGGAGACGATCTATCTGGAGAGATGATCAAGAAGACATTAGAAAAAGATGGCATCAATTATTCTTTTCCAAGATATATCAAACAGACCCCTACAAGTGTGGTCCTTGTCGACAAAGATGGAAAAAGAAAAATCTACTGCGACTTAAAAGATATCCAAGATAGTGAACCTCTTGATTTTAATCTCGAAAATTATTCTCTCCTCGCGTTAACAAACATCAACTTCAATCGCCATCTTTTAAAAGCCGCGAAAGATAAAAATATCCCTATCGCGACTGATGTCCATGTCCTATCAAATATCGATGATGAATATAACCAAGACTTCTTAAATAATGCGAATATCTTATTCCTCTCTAATGAAGCGATTAGAGATAATGAAGAAGAGTTTGTTAAAGACCTATATAACCGATACCATAACGACATTATCGTGGTCGGATGTGGAGAAGAAGGCGCGTTATTATATGATGGGAAAAACAATAAGTTTTACCATAAAAACGCAGTGGCACCTAAAGGGATTATCTCTACTGTCGGCGCGGGTGATGCGTTATTCTCCGCCTTCATATATTTCTATAATAAAGGCGAAATTGTTGAAAAATGCTTGCAAAAAGCCGTTCTTTTCGCTGGTTTAAAGATTTCTTCTTCGGGTGGCTCTAATGGGTTTGTTAACGAAGAAGACTTACTAACATTTGTAAAGTAATAGTTCTTTTAACCTATATTCAAATCAGACAAATATTACACATATTTCTTTATGTATTTTTTCTATTTATTTACGAATAAATATGTGATTAGATAGATAACAATGGAAAAGAAAGCCTTCAAAATTCATTTCTTAGAACACGCTTCCTGGGTTCAACCAGGAGCCTATCTTTCATGGGCTAAAAAACATGGTTATGACTGTTCTTTCACGAGAGTCTGGAACTATGAGAAAATCCCTTCTAATGTCGACGCGGATATGTTGATCGTATTAGGAGGTCCACAGAACCCAGGCACCACCCAAGAAGAATGCGACTTCTACGATGTCGACGCGGAGAAGAGATTCATTCAACTCTATGCCTCTTTTGGAAAGATTGTCGTCGGTTCTTGTTTAGGCGCGCAGCTCCTCGGAGAAGCGATGGGGGCCACCTTCTTCCATAGCCCATATCCAGAAGTGGGCCATATCAGAGGCTCATTAACTCCTGAAGGTAGAAGAGATCCGTTATTAAAAGAATTCCCCGATAACTTCGATATGGGAGAATGGCATAATGATATGCCGGGTCTCACCCATAACGCGGAAGTCCTCGCCTACACCGATGGATGCCCACATCAAATCGTCAAATATGGAAAATATTTATATGGGTTCCAAACTCATATGGAGATGAATCTCGATTTTGTGAAGAACGCCTTGAACGCGCATGACTCAACCATTAAGTTTGAAGGGCCATATATCCAAAGCGAAGAAGAGTTATTAAATTACGATTACAACGAGATGAATAGATTATTAGAATCCTTCCTCGATAACATCGTGGAAGAATATCGTAAAAAATAGAGATTGCCGATTGGCAATTTTTATTTATCTACAAAAGATTGTAGATTATAATAAATGTGCATAAAAACACATAAGGAGTAAAAATATGCCAAACAACAAAGATAGAGTTTGTATTATTGGCGGCGGTCCAGCTGGTATTTCCGCTGCGATGTATCTCGAGAAAAAAGGATACACAAACTACG
>JAFZVO010000105.1 GCA_017617775.1 Bacilli bacterium
AAAAGAAACTATCTCAGAGTAATTCGTTGACCATTTCCATCATGGTTACAACTTTAATGTCTTCCTTATGGGAAGATATTTTTATTAATAATTCTTCTAATTTATCAAATGTATTATTCACGTAGAAATCATAACTATGACCGGCGTAGACGAATAATTTCGCATTTGGGTCTTTGATGAATTCATCAAATAAAGATAACGCGTTATTGATTTCAAACGCGGTCACTTTGATATGATATGGGTCAGTAGGAAGAGAGAATGATGTATCGAGTTGATCGAGTCTGATATTCGTTGCTTTTGTGAAGTTAGATATCAAATATATTTCTCGATCTCCGCAGACGGTGAACGGGACGGCGAAACTCCTCACTTCTTGATGAAAGATATTCTCGAGGTTTTCAATATCGTGATTCACTTCATAGATCAATCTTCCATCGTCGATGCTATCGAGATAGGGATGGGTCAATGTGTGTGAGGCGATTTCGTGCCCATCATAAAGGTGTTTGGCTTCTTCTAATTTGAGACGTCTAATCGGAAGGTCATCTAAATACCAGAGGAAGTCTTGAAGTTCCGAATTGAGATTAAAAGTCGCTTTAAAACCATATTTGTTAAATAAAGCAATAGTGTCGACATCCCAAATCGTTCCATCATCGAAAGAGAAAACGATATATTTCATATTTTGATTATAGCATTTTGTATAACACAATTTATTGTTTTGATATAAAATAAATTGACTATGGCATTAGGATTCTATTATTTGATGTTTATGATCGCCCTCGTCATGGTGGTGGTCTATGCTTTTATTTTCCATAAGCATTTCGATGTCAATCTCACAATCATCGCTGTTCTCGTCCCCATTCTCAACTTCGGCTTCCTCGTGATGGCGAAGGCTCAAGTGGTGGAAGAAGCTTTAATCGGCTTACGCATCACATATCTAGGCGGATGTTACCTGATTGTCGCGGTGATGTTTTTGATATTCAATATCTGCGATATCCCGGTTAAACCTTGGTTTAGAGTCGCTCTTCTCACCTTTTCAACAGTGGTCTATGCCTCCACATTAACAATCGGTTATAACAATATCTTCTATGTCGGTCTTCCAGATATCGATATCTATGAAGGGGCGACATATATCACTAACCGTCATTACGGCCCAATGCATACCGTGTTCTATGCGATGGTCATCATCTATTATTTACTCACTGTCGCGGCGATCATCTACTGCATCGTGAAGAAGAAACAAGTACCGATTACGATCATCATTTTAATCATTGTTTCTGTGAGCATCGCAGTATTCGGCTTCTTCGGAGGAAAAATATTCTCTAATAAATTAGAAATCTTACCGGCAACCTATAACCTTGGGATGATCATCTATATCATCATCGCTTCGCGTCTCCGTTTATATGACGCTTCTGATTCGGTGATCGACGCCTTGGTTCAAAAAGGTGACACTGGTTTTATCTCTTTTGATGTGAAGATGCGTTATCTCGATAGTAATATCACCGCGAAAGAGATGATCCCGGAACTCCATGAATTAAAAGTTGATCGCCTCTCTACAAACGAATGGATTAATAACAACTTCCCTAAATGGGTCGAAGAATATGAAAAAGATAACCATAACGACCATTTCCATTTTGAGAAGAACAATAAAACATATCTCGTCCGTGTCAGCCGTTTAAAACTCGGAAGATTCTTCTCCCATGGATATCAATTCCTTGTGAGCGATGATACAGCGAATCAACAATATATCAAGCTCATCCAAAACTATAACACCCAGCTTGAAGAAGAAGTCGTGAGGAAGACCAGACACATCATCGATATGCAGGACAAATTAGTCTTGGGCATGGCGACGATGGTTGAAGGTCGAGATAACTCCACAGGCGGTCATATTAAAAGAACAAGTGACTGCATCCGCATCATCGTGAACGAGATTCAAAAAGAAGGAGACTTGAAGTTATCAGATTCCTTCTGCCAGAAATTGATTAAAGCCGCGCCGATGCACGACTTAGGAAAGATTACAGTTGATGATCACATTTTGAGAAAACCCGGTAAGTTTACTCCTGAAGAATATGAAGAGATGAAGAAGCACGCACCTGAAGGGGCGAGAATCGTCTCCCGTATCTTAGAAGGATTTGATGACCAAGAATTTAGAGACATCGCCGTCAATGTCGCCCATTACCATCATGAGAAATATAACGGGATGGGATATCCAGATAAACTCGCCGGTGAAGAGATACCTTTAGAAGCCCGTATCATGGCTCTCGCGTATGTCTATGATGCGTTGATCAGCAAGCGTGTTTATAAAGAGAAATTCTCCTTTGAACAGGCTAATGAAATCATTCTTAGTGAGATGGGGAAACAGTTCGATCCACGTCTTGAAAAAGTGTATCTAAACTGCCGAGACCAATTAGAAGATTATTATCGAAACACTGATTGCTAAACATAAAATATATGGGAATTACAGCAAAAATCGCTGCAAAATAAAGATATTTAATATAAATGGAGGCATAAATATGAAGAGTACATTTGATGAAAAATACATGGTTGAAACATTCGCTCAACTAGTGAATGTGGATTCCACGACGAGCAAATGCGATGACATTGAAAATCTTGTCGTCGATATGTGTTTGAGATTAGGCTATAAACCAAACAGAACACATAAAGGAGGAGTGATTGTTGATCTAGGAGGAGAAGGTAACCCTCTCGTGGTCACCGCTCACTTAGATGACATCGGTTTAATGGTTAGACATATCAATAATGATGGCACTTTAAAAGTAGTCACCATCGGTGGATTATATCCAACATATGCGGTCACTGAAAATGTGAGAGTCTATACCCGTGACGGCAAAGTCTACACCGGGGCGATCTGTCGTAAACCAAATTCTGTCCACGTCTCCGAAGATGAATTAAGAAAGAATGCGGCGGAATGGGATAAAGATGTCTGCATTGTTTTAGATGAAGATGTGAAGAGCCGTGAAGACGCGGAGAAACTCGGTATTGAAACCGGCGATATCATCGCCTTAGAACCAAGATTCCAATTCGTGAACGGTTATATCAAATCTCGCTTCGTCGACGATAAATGCGCGGTCGCGATTCTCTTCAACGCGATGAAGACATTAAAAGAAAATAACATCAAGCTATCTCGTAAAGTTTATTTCTACTTCGCAGAATACGAAGAGATTGGGCATGGCACCTCCTATCTACCAGAAGGTGTTAAAGATATCCTCGCGATTGATATCGCTCCACTAGGAGATGAACAGACATCTGATGAGAAGAAGGTCTCCATCTTCTGTAAAGATTCTCGCTTCCCATATCATTATGAGATGACTAACGAAGTGAGAAAGGTTGCGAAAGAAAATAACATCAACTTTGTGATGGATGTCTTCACTCCTCATTATGGAACGGACTGTGACACATCCCTAGTCGCGGGATATGATGTGAGACATGCGGCGATTGGCTTTGGAACCGCCAATAGTCATGGATATGAAAGAACCCATGTCGATGGGCTCAAAAATACCTATGATTTATTGATGGCTTACTTACAAAAGTAATTATTCTTCAATATTGATTTGATTAGAAGGTCCTTCCTCAAGAGGGACCTTTTCTCTTGCGATTTCATCAAGACGTCTTAAATCTTTCGGCATGAATATAATCAAAGCAACCGTGTTAGATATCGTCGCGATGACCCAGGTGATGGGGAATAAAGCATATAACCATATTAATGTATGGAATTCAGGGAGTTGGAAGACAGTTAAGATCAACACAATCCTTAATACAGTACAGGATAAGAGAGTGGTGATCATCGGATAAGTGGACCGCTTCATTCCTCTGAGGACATGACCGGTGTAATTCATCGTGAAATCTAGTCCATAGAATAGGCCCATGATATATAGACGCGTTCTTCCTGCTTCTATTGATTCTTCATTCGTGACAAATAAAGAGAGAAGAGGACGATATAAGAAAGCGGTGATCAAGGCGATAATCGCACTTCCGATGATGCCCCAGAATAATCCGACCAAACAGGATTTCTTGATATTGTTTGCTTTCTTCGCCCCGACATTCGCGGCGATAAAAGTCATCGTCGCCACGCCGACGGAGTCAACAATCGCATAGAAATAGCCTTCGATATTGCTCGAGGCATTCGCTCCATTTTCAAGGTTCACATTGCCGGGATCAATCGTATATAAACTGGACTGGATAAAGACATTTGGTAAAGAGAAGAAGAATCCTTGAAGTCCAGCGGGTAAACCAACTCTTAAAATCTCTTTTAAATATGGCATCTTTGGGTCGATCTTTTTAAATGAGAAATTTACATAGTTATGTTTACCAAAGATGAGGACTAAAACACAGATGAGACCGCTGATGGCTTCTGCGATAATTGTCGCTAACGCAACACCTGCAACACCCATATGAAGAGGGAAGACAAAGATGAGGTCAAAACCAATATTGCATAACCCAGCGATGAATAAGGCGAGGAATGGAGAATGAGAATCACCTTGCGCTCTTAATAGCTGCGCGGAATAGTTATAGATCATCAAGAATGGGAGACCGCAGAAATATATCTTAAGATATAACGCGGCTTTCGTGAAATAATGCTCTTCAGTACCCATCAACTCTAATAGATTGTCAGAGATGAAGAATCCAATAACGCCGACGACAATACCAGAGATAAAAGCGAAGAATAATGAAGTATGTAATACTTTATCGGCTTTATCTTTGTTACCTGCACCTTTGGCTTCGGAAAGAATAACGTTAGAACCGATTGATATACCGGCGAAGACGATGACGATTAAATGGATTAAAGCAGAGTTAGAAGCAATCGCTCCCATAGACTCAGCCGAATCACCATAATGGACACTGGTTAAATCCACAGTTACATATAATAACTGCATGATGGTGGTGAGCATGATTGGCAAGGCAAAAACAATGATTTTCCAGAAGAGATTTCCAGAAGTCATATCCGTGTCTTGCTTGAAGAATTTCTTTAATCTTTGAATCATGTGTGTAAGTAAATTATATGCCTTCTATATGGGTTAGCAAATGAGATGCACTCATTTGTAGATTTTGAAATAATATTCGCTGATTTTTTCAGGGCTAAATTCATAACCGTGACGGAGATAGTATTGGAGTAGTGCCGTATATCCATTGATGAGTTGATGAATCATAATATCAGCGGGGATATCGCTGTTACCAATGATCTTTTTTTCCATCATTGAAGTGATCAATGGTTTTAATCTTTTTCTCAGTCTTGATAAGAAGATTGCGGAAGCATTGCTATTGAGAATGGCGAGAATCAAATCGCGGTCTTCGAGGAAATGATAGAACGAGTGGGTCACCATATGCTTCAAATTATCCGGTTTATCTTTGGAGAAATCATGATGCTTCTCCTTGGTTAAATGATGATTGAAGATATGGTCGAAGATATCGTCGCAGACATGCATCACGACTTGGTCTTTATTTTTAAAATAAAAATAAAATGTTGAACGCGAAATGTTCGCTTTCTTGATGATGGTCGAACAGTTGATCTTGTTATAGTCCATCTCAGAAATCAACGCGGCTGTCGCATCATAAATTCTCTCTAAAGCGGTTAATTCGTCTTTTCTATATCTCATATTTTATCGAACACATTATACAGTTTTTGTTTCTTTTTTACTAGTGGTATATATCCATTATCTTCTAAGATATATGGTATATGAGTAATAACATTCCGATGAGTCTAGGAAAAAAGAGGATGATCGCTCTTTTAGTGCTATCGATTTTACTCGTTGTTTTATTTATTGCTTCGATTTTCATCGGTTCATCTAATATCTCCTTTATTGATGGTTTAAAAGGGTTATTTGGAGTTGGCGATCAGACCAATGTCATCATCGTGCAGAATATCAGATTGCCACGTATCATCGCGGCGGTTCTCGTCGGTGTAGCTCTATCAATATCCGGTGTCATCATGCAGACGATGAGCAATAATGTGATGGCCTCCCCATCTACTTTAGGTGTCTCTAACGCAGCTGTATTAGGTGCGAATGTCGCAATCATCATCATCGGTGGTGGAGTGATTGCCTTTAACGGTGGGAATATCACCATCACAAATCCATATCTAACTTCTGGGATTGCCTTTATCTTTGCCTTATTAGGCATTCTTTTAGTTTTATCATTATCCCGTATTAATAAATTCAATAACGCGACCACAGTGTTATTAGGTATTACATTCGGTACTTTCTGTACAGGAGTTACCACCATCCTTCAATATTTTGCTTCTGATACGACATTAGCCACCGCGATTTATTGGTCATTTGGTGATCTAGGTAGAGCGAATTATGTCGATGATTTAATCATCCTTGTTGTGACAGTGATATCTTTAGTGTTCTTCCTCGTCTTTGCCTATCGATATAATGCGATGCTTTTAGGAGAAGATACATCAGCGACATTAGGGATTAATCTCAATGTCTTTAGATTCATCTCTTTATTGCTCGCTTCATTATTGACTGCGGTCTGCGTCTCTCTCGTTGGTATCATCGGTTTTATTGGATTAATTATTCCTCAGGTGATGCGAAAGATAGTCGGTAACGACCATCGATATCTAGTTATCGGTTCATCCTTATTAGGCGCGGTGGTCCTCTTATTTAGCGACATCATCTCGCGTATTTTATTAAGTGGATTCTCTTTACCGGTCGGCGCGATTACATCAATTTTAGGCGCGCCTGTATTCATCGTCATCTTGCTACTAGGAAGGAGGAAGCATGCTCAAGCTTAATAATGTCTCTTTCTCCTATAACAAAGTCCGTGAAATCCTTCACGATATTTCTTTTGACATCAATGAAGGAGAATGCGTCGTTCTCCTCGGTCCAAACGGTGTTGGGAAGACGACATTACTATCTCTCCTACTCGGAGTGAATAAAACAAAATCGGGAAACATCATGTTTGGAGATAAAGATATCAAAGAATTATCCGCGAAAGAAAAAGCGGAATATATCTCCTATGTTCCACAGCTCATCGCGGGCAATGATTTAACAGTCTATGATACGGTTTTATTAGGCCGCCTACCTTATTACAAAATCTATCCGAATAGAGAAGACATCAGACTCACGAATGAGTATCTACAAGCATTTGGTTTAGAAGAGATTAGAGATAAACAAACAAACCAAATCTCCGGTGGTGAAAGACAGATTGTCTCCCTTGTGAGAGGTCTTATCCAACAGAGCAAATTATTGGTCTTTGATGAACCGACAAATAACCTTGATATC
>JAFZVO010000106.1 GCA_017617775.1 Bacilli bacterium
ATCGAAGAACTCGATCTCTCCGTCCGTAGTTATAACTGCTTGAAGAGAGCGAACATCTCCAGCGTCTTAGAGCTCTGCGAGAAGACTGAAGATGAAATGATGAAAGTGAAGAACCTCGGTAAGAAATCCCTTAAAGAAATTAAGGAAAAACTCGCCGAACAAGGTCTCTCTTTCAAAGATTTTGAATAATAGGAGGATACTTAAATGCCAGCACAAGGTAGAAAAAACGTTCATGGTAAAACCGGTGTCAGATTTAAAGCCGCCTATACCAAGAGCAAGTACGAAAACATGCTTCGTAATGTCGTCACTGACCTAATCAGATTCGGTTCTGTGAAAGTCACTGCGGCGACAGCTGAAGATGTCATCAAAGAAGCCGATCGTCTTGTCACTTTAACAAAGAAAGAAGACAGAATGAACGCGAAGAGAGAAGCCGCGAGATTCGTGAGAAACGTCAAGGTCAATAAAGAATCCGAGAAGACTGCAATGGATGTCTTATTCGATGAATTAGGACCAAGATTCGCCTCCCGTAATGGTGGTTACACTCGTCAATTAAAGATTGGCAATCGTAAAGGTGATAATGCGCCTGTCGTGTTAGTCGCTTGGGTTGATTAATCTTTAACAAAAACAAACTTATAAGGTCACTTGAAAAAGTGGCCTTTTATTATCTGTAACCTATAACTCAACTTGAAAAATAGGTTACATTTTTTTATAATGTACTCATGAAGAATATTAACGAGTTACTAATCGAGATAGAATCTCTCCCATCTGGGTATATTTCAAAGAAGAATATCCACGGGAAAGATTATTTCTATTTGCAATATAAGAATAACGGGAAACTCGTTTCAAAATATATTAAAGAAGATGATTTAGAAAAACTCAAAGAGGATTTGAAAAGAAGAGAAGAAATTGAAAACGAAATCAAATCTTTGTTAGCGAAAGAGAAGAATTTAAATACATTATCAAAAACTACTCTAGAGTTGTCGGGATATATCATGGAAGAAGACCGCGTCGTCGCAGAATTTGATAAAGGAGTGTTAGTGAACATCGATAATGATAACGCGCCTCTAATCGTCAAAAGAACGCATGATTTGGTGTCTTTCCTCTCTTCAAGGATATTAGACACATCCCGTACTAATGCGAGATTATTGAAACGCATCATGAATGTCCATGGGGAAGAAGAATATCTGATCGCTCTTAAGAACCATGCGACCAGCGTCACAGATAATTATTGGTTTAGAAGCAAGAACTCAAGATTGAAATATAAAGATGTATCTTTAGAAAGCGATATTTATAACGAAGTATCTTTAAAAGGAGAACTTTTATATTTTCCAAAAGAAGCAAAACTATCTCCTCAGTTTTCTCTATTAGGAAGTTATGAGAAGTGTTGGAAACTCATCGATAATGAGTGGTGGATGTATAAAAGCGAGACAAAAGAAGAATTATATTCTGAACTCATCGCGAGCAAGATATCTGATTTATTATCTATCCCAACCGCTTTATATGAGATTGATGGGGATTATATTAGAACAAAGAATTTCGCATCCAAATATAATTTTGAGCCTCTTTCTTCTCTCGCTGGAGATGATGATTCGTTCGAACACGTTTTTGCCTTGTTATTCAGCTTGGACAAAGAGCTCGCAAAACAGTATTTGAAGATTATCTATTTCGATGCATTAGTGAACAATGTGGATCGACATAATGAGAATCTTGGATTCTTAAGAAATAAAAAGACAGGGAAGATTGTTTCTCTCGCCCCTAACTTTGATTTGAATATGTCATTATTCTCGCGAAACAAACTGCTGTCCCAAACTAAAGATGGGTTTATCTCTTTATTCATCAAGTTTGTTGACTCAAATGAAATGGTTAAATCGTTGTATAAAGAAATAGAGATTCCCTCTTTAAAAGAAAAAGATATTGACGAAGCATTATCTCAGTATGATTTGAGTCAGTGGAATCTCGATATCAAAGGATATCTCTTATATCGAGAAGGACTTTTAAGAAAGGCTTGTAACCTATAACTCATTTCAAAAAATAGGTTACACATTTCAATAGATATAAATTAATATTTATCAAGGTTAATAGAGTATGTATAATTAAGGCGAGGCAAATCAATGCATGAAGGAATAGACACAACTTTATATCTCGAGCCTTTGAAGTATTATAACTACTTTCTCAAGGACAAACATCAGGAAAACATCGACAAATGTTTGGATGAGTTTGTAAAGAAGGTTGGCTTTTCGATTGAAGAAAATAAAGAGACGGTTGATGCCTATAACAAGATGCTCACAAAGAGCTTAATGTTTGAGAAAAATATCCGTAAAAAACGAGGTTTTGCAACGTTTTTACTAATAATTGGCATTATTTTATGCCCGATTATCGTCGGTATCTTTTTGCTCATCTACCGCGCGAATAAAATCAAACCACAGATCGCGGGAATGGAAGAAGAGAAGGGGAAGATAGATGCGGAGAAGGCTCGTCTTCTCAACCACGCGAAAGCTCAGACTCAACCCCTCCTCGATCAAATCGATGATGAAGCCGCTTTACGATTAGCGGAAGAGACCGCGCCTATCTTAGATTTCGATGAACGATGTGAACCAGAAAGAATTCAACAGATGGTCGACCAGTTCGGCTTAGTGGAAGATGAATTTGATAACCATTCCACTTTGGTCGTGCAATCAGGCGATATCGTCGGTAATCCATTCATCCTCACCCAGACTTACGTGATGGATTTATTACCAAAAACATATACTGGCACCTTAGTGATTCATTGGACCACAACTGTCCATACTGATAAGGGGACGAGAACTGTTCATCATACCCAGACTCTCGTCGCCCATCATACTGAGGATGCACCTAATTATTCGGTGCAGACCAAGTTGATGCTAGCCTCTGACGCCGCGCCTAAACTCTCTTTTGAACGCGCTCCCGCGGGACTTGCAGGAAAGAGTGAAAAAGAAGTGGACCGCTATGTCCAGAAGTTTGAAAGAAAAGATGAAAAAGCCGCGGAGAAAGCGGTGAAGAAAGGTCAGAACTATACGAAGATGACTAACTCCAAGTTCGAAGCCTATTTGAATTCCAAAAATCGTAATAACGAAATTGAATATCGTTTGTTGTTCACTCCACTCGCCCAAAAGAATATTTGCTTGATGTTCTCTCAAGATAAACCGTATGGCGATGATATCACTTATTATAAGAAAGGCTGTATTAACACGTTATATTCCGGCCATTCGAGAAACATGGATTATTCCGGAGGTAATTATAACTACGCTAGTTATGATTATGAGGTGATCAAGAAGAAATTCACCGATTACAATATGTCATTCTTCCAAGGGCTTTATTATGACTTCTTGTTCTTCTTATCCATCCCAATGTTCCAACAACATACTCCTCTTCCATATATTCCAACTAAACCTGCTTCTAGAAATGTCTCCTCTTATGAATCAGAATGTTTGATCAATAAGTTAGAGGCCAAGAAGTTCGCTCATCCTGACAGCGACACTGATGTAATCTTAACAACTAAGGTGATCAACAAAGGTAAAGATGTCGATAATATCCATGTCGTCGCCCATACCTTTAAAGCGATCAGCAAAGTGAAATATGTCCCAACGATGGGAGGAGATGGAAGAACGCATCCCGTTCCCGTTCCATACTATATATATGAACCATTAGAAAGAGAAACTCCAATGGTGATATATAAAAATGCTGTTCCTAAAGGAAAAGAAGGTATTATAATGAAATATAGAAATTTATACCTTGCTAATAAATAGCTTATAAGGAGGAAATATTATGGCTAATGAATTAGACGAACAAAATCCGGTAATTAACGAAGCTGGTCGTGATGTCAACGTTATCGACAAACAACTTCAAATCAAAGTCGGTTGGGGAAGCAAATTCTTCGAAGTGTTGATTTGGATTCTTCCAGTCCCAATCATCTCTGGACTCATCTATCTCGGTCTTAAGATTGCGGCAGGCAAC
>JAFZVO010000107.1 GCA_017617775.1 Bacilli bacterium
CCATGTATGCAATGTGGACAATGTGTCCTCGTCTGTCCAACAGGCGCCTTAATGGAACAAAGCGAAATCCCAGCAGTCGATGCCGCCTTAAAAGCTGGCAAGAAAGTCGTCTGCCAAGTCGCTCCAGCCGTCCGTGCTGCTATCGCTGAAGAATTCGGTGAAAAGATCGGCACTAATGGCACCAACAAGATGATCGCCGCTTTACGTAGACTCGGCTTCTACCGCGTCTTCGACGTCAACTTCGGTGCGGACCTCACCATCATGGAAGAGGCTAATGAATTATTAGAAAGAATCGAAAAGAAAGGTGTATTACCACAGATCACTTCCTGTTCCCCAGGTTGGATCAACTACATGGAATACTACTATCAAGATTTGATTCCAAATATCTCCACTTGTAAGTCCCCACACCAAATGCAAGGTGCGATCACTAAGACTTACTTCGCTGAGAAGCATGGTTTAGACCCAAAAGATATCTTTGTGGTCTCCGTCATGCCATGTACAGCTAAGAAATATGAGAGAACTCGTGCGGATCAAGGTCACGATGGACTCGACGATGTCGATGCCGTCTTAACCACTAGAGAAATCGCCAAGATGATCAAACGTGCGGGTATCATGTGGAACAAGCTTCCAGAAGATGAAGATTGGGATCAAGACTTATTAGGTCAATACTCCGGTGCTGGTGTCATCTTCGGTGTCACTGGTGGTGTTATGGAAGCGGCCTTAAGAACTGCTTACTTCGCCTTAACTGGTAAAGAACATGAATTAATCAAGTTCGAACAAGTTCGTGGCTTAGAATCCGTCAAGGAAGCTGCTATCGACATCAACGGCACTGTCGTCAAAGTCGCAGTCGCTTCTGGCATGAGAGAAGCCAAGAAACTCTTAGATGAAGTCCGTGCTGGTAAATCCGAATACGCCTTCATCGAAATCATGGGCTGCCCAGGCGGATGTATCAATGGTGGCGGACAACCATACGTCAAACCATTACTCCTTCCAAACGAGGATGATGACATCCGTGAGACTTATCGCGCGAAACGTGCTTCCGTCTTATATAACGAAGACGAGAGACAAGCGATCAGACAATCTCACAACAACCCAGATATTCAAAAATTATACGCTGACTTCTTAGGTAAACCTCTCTCCGAAAAAGCAGAAGAATTACTCCATACTTCTTATGTCGCTAACCGCGAGAGATTCCCTGTTAAGAAATAAGCAAATAACTAACAAATATCAAAAAACGACGGCAAAACCGTCGTTTTCTTTTTGTTTTATAATAATTACTTCACTCTCCAGAGAGCCCTGATTAAGAAGAAGATATAGGCGACTTCTCGCACTGCATAAAGCACTAAGATAATTGTCCCAAACACGCCGAGGACAATCGTGTTTTCTTTAATCGCGGGGACGATCATTGAGAGAATGTTGAGGAGCAAAGCGATCACAAAGATAGCCATATATCCAATGACGATAATCTTCGTGAGAATCGGCATACCTTTTTCATTCTCCTCCGCGAGTTTATTCGTTCCAATGACAAAATGAACGACGACGAGAGCTTCCGCGAATTCAGCGGCTACTAAGAGCCAATCACTGGCCACCTCAAGAGATTCATTACCATCTTGGAAAGCAGCAATAACACCGAGAATAGTAACGACCAAAATGATTAAAAAATTGAGTATCAACGCCCATAATGCATTCGCGTAATTCTTATTTACATTTCTTAATTTAACAATTGCGATGATTTGTAAGATGCTTCCAACTAACGCTGCAAAAATGAAAAATGAAAGCCATGATAATCCCTCGACTCGTTCACCGATTTCCGTGATGACTGTGGTGATAAAAGTGAGGAAAACACCGATGATGAATAATACGACATAATGTTTGGCTTTTTCACGCCCTCTAGATTGTTCCATAGTTCAAACCTCTTTCAGCCATTTATCTTATCACAAGAAAACTTTTTTCAAAAAATGTGAAAATTTTTATCTATTTATAGATAACTCAAAAAATGAAAAATTCGGCGCGTAAAAATTTTCGATTTTCGCCCTCTTTATATATAGGGGGAGTTTTTGCCCGAGTCATAAAAGTGCCTGTTTTAGATGGGCAATTCTCCCCACAAATTCGTATTTTCAACAAATAAGAAAAGGAGGTGATTATGGCAAGAAAAAAAGATATATCAGAGGCAGGGTTTATTACACTAATGATTCTATTTTGAAGGTAAGTAATATGCGTGCAAGCAAAACACGTCTTAACAAATGGGATAGAAAGAAAATAGGAATTAAATAAAAAATCCAGCCCACCAAATGGTCGCTGGTCGTAGCATTGCTACCGGTCAGAAAAACCTGACTCAATTATTTAAACATATTTATGAGTTAATTCAAACACTATTTATTTAAAAAGGAGCATTTATGAAAAGAAAAACAAAAATCGGAACAGTACTATGCTGTTCAACTGCTTTATTAACTATCCTCGGCGGATATTTATTAAGCAACAATACAGGATTATTCAACTGGAATAATCAAATTATCAAAAACGATAACGCCCATGCAGGAGGCGAACTTCAAACATCTGAGACGGTGGAGAATATGTCTGTCGCTTTGATGAATAAATCTACTAATCAAGATGGATCTATTTCTTACGTATATACCTTCACTGTGACACCTGAGACATCCACAAGAAAAGATATCTCTGGCGTCTTGTCCTTCGTCGATGGAACACAAGGTGTTGAAGACTATCTATCATTCAGTATCGATCAAACTAACCATACGTTCACAATTGTGAAGAAGGCTGACTTTGCCCATCAAGCGAGATTAGTCCTCAGCTGCAATGCTGATCCAAGCGTCAAAGCCACGATCAACCTCGACTGTAAACAATACTTCAAAGGTTATAGCAATGTCAGTGAGAAGACATATAAACAGATCTTATCTAACGAAGATTCTGTCCTCATCGACTCCATTAAGTCCGATGGAGCAACAGAGATTAACGCTTCTAATTTCTCTACTGTCTACACAATCGCGACATATACGGGTCATCGTGTAGAAGAAATCTCCGCGACAGTGACTGGTTATCTCACTGGCGATGATATCGATAATATGTCCGACAGTGGCCTCACGATTACAAATAACTATGCGTTATCAGAGATTAACTTCACTAATAATTTCACTTTAGAAGACCTTCAGGACGTCGTTTATGCCGATTCCGCATTAATGCCAGGGACTGATGCTTTAACATTCTCCCAAAGCGATTATTTCGGTGTCGCTTATGACATCACGATGGTCTATAACACCGCAAGTGTTCTAAAAACATATACTGCACATATGATCGCGGTCGCGAGCACAGATGACCTCGACTTCGGTGTCCCAACAGGCTTAACAGTCGAATCCAACAATGTGGTCTTTGAAAACATCACTACTACTGTGAGATTCGTCTACACAGATAGCAGCAACAATGTCACCTATATCGACCCCACTATCGCTAACGGCACTGGTTGGTATTCCACTGGCTCTCGCCCATTCTACAATGGCTATATCAATGATGAAGAGACGAGAACATTAGATGGGGTCACTATCGATGGGCCAACACTTCTCTATTCTATAAATGATGGAAAAGGTTATTTCACTGGTAACGACTATTCTAACTACTACATCGTCTATAACGCCGGTGGACGTGAGATGGTGAGATGGGTAAGTCAAAAATGTAAGTTCAATGACAACTTATACGGTATCACTAATTATGCTTCGTCAACTTATTGACGTTAACGAAATACAGCAAGAAGTCCCCCATCTTGATATGACATGGTCATCGCGACAGCCATCAAGATTATAATAACCTCTTTAGGTGGGGGATGAATTGTATAAAATAATATAATTATATGATGATATACTATGTATATTATGTTATAATAATTATGAGAATAAAGGATTAGAAATCCTGAAGGATGGGACACATCCGGATAGCTTGTTTACGCTGGGCCCATTAGGGAACTCGAGCAAGAAGCCCCCATTTCTATAAGTGGTGGGAGTATGTCACGCATTTTGATCGAAGACATTAGAGGTGATGTAGTCTACACCCATCTCCTCTAATCGTCTGAGAGTCTCGAGGTCATCGACTGTCCAGCAGTTGATCTTGAGTTTACGACGATGGAATTTCTTCACCATCTTCTCGGTGAGCACACTGTCTTTGATATCGAGGTCCATCTTAAAGAATCTCGCATATCCAAGTAATTCAGTGTGTTCCTCAATGAGATGTTGAAGATGAACTTTTCGTCCAAAGGATAAACGAAGTTTACCAAGTGGCCATGGATAGAAACCGATGAAGGTCACATTCTTGAGGCCGATTAATTTATCAACAGATTTCCCAAGTTTTTTAAGTTCTTTCCATTTCGGAGAGTTTTTAATCTCAATAATCGGACGCTTACCGCTTTCCTTGCACACTCTTAAATATTGTTCAAAAGGACAGACAGTCGCGTTCTCATGATCTAAATCATTATCAAGAGGCATCGCCATGATCTGTTCATATGTTAAATCTTTGATGAAATAATGTTTGCCACCAGAGATGATGTCATCGTTATGATGAGTAATCCATCTGCCATCCTTGGTGAGATGGATATCGGTTTCAATGCCATAAACATCTCTTTTGCTGGCTTCAATAAAAGCCTCTTTAGTATTCTCAAAATATTGTTGATGATAGCCGCGATGGGCAATCGCGAGAGGTTTCATTAGTCATCATCTCCTAAGGCCGCTAAGCCTTTGACGTTTTCACCTGTATCGTTTCTCTTCGGAGCTTTGACAAAGAAGAAGACAAGACCAGCCGCACCCATGAGGGAGGCACTATAAATTGGTAAGGCTTGCCAACTTGTCGCCATGAAGATGAAGCCAATAGCGATTGGAGTGATGGATTGAGCGAGCATACTCGCTGTGTAATATAACGCTGTGAATCGACCGATCTTTTCACTAGTGCAGTAGTCGGTGACAAGTGGGAAGGAACAGATGTGAATCAAGGAGCTTCCTAAACCGATGGCAGGAAGTAAAATGAAGAAAAACCACGGCAAACTCGCAGTAAAAATCTGATCCGCAGTAGCATCTGCCGGTACGACAACTCTTGGCACAAATGAATATGCGACATAGCAAGCAGCC
>JAFZVO010000108.1 GCA_017617775.1 Bacilli bacterium
AATGGTGAGATTGACGCGAGCGGACCAGGCCTCCTCATGAGTGGCTTCGTTTCTTATAACGCAGGCACGCTCTCTCACTCCATCAGCGATATTGAAATCAAAAACACCCAAGGGGATCATAACAGCGTATCAATGGCCGGTTTCATCTATAAAAACGATGAATCAGGGGATATTAGAAGATGCGTGGCGAGAGCAACAATCACTGGTCCATTCAATGGTTATCATGATTTTGGATATGTCAATTCCTTAGGCTTTAGCTTTGCTAATCTTTACATTGATAGTGGTTATAGTGGTGTCCAAGCAGGCTATTTTGATAATACTGAAGTTGGGACAAGTGATGACTTAATAAAAGCCAGTGTTTTAAATCCAATTGGGTTTGTTTCTCCGTTATGGTCATTTGCTGATGGCGTCATTACTTTAAATATGAATGGATAGGAGAAGATGATGAAGAAGAGTAGAACATTATTACTGTTATCATCTGTATTATTGCTCCTTTCATCATGTTCAGAAAGCGTGATCAAGATTGATTTGGCTTATTCTTTTAGAAAAGCAAATTGGGAAAATGCATATGATTATGAATCTTCTTATTTCTTGACTGATAATGTCGATAAACAAATATATAGTTTTAATAAACGCTCTGGCATTGATTCTTTTGAAGAATATGCGCTTATGATGGTTTATGGAGGTCGAGAAGAAGCCGACAACGCTCATCTCGGGTATCATTTCAGTTCTATTAGTAATGGAATCATATACTTCAATAAAGATGAGTATACCATCGAATATAGTGGGTACTTTAATATTGATAATATTAATAATCCTCAAAAATATACTTTCATGGAAGAATTTGAAGATGCGAGTGTCTATAAACTCAACCCATTATTCAATTATTATGATCTCGATGCAAAAGAATATATTGATGAATTACCATGTGATAATCCACGTAATATACGTTTAGAAGTATCTTTAAAAGAAGATGAAGTGACAATCAATTACCATGGTTTAGAAGGACTCCATCACAGCAATCCAACAACGATAAACCTCACCAGTGGAGATAAAGATAAGACTTTCACATTAAAGAATCCTACTGATAATATTGCGAATGTGACTTTCCTCGGTTTTTATACGAGCAAAGAAATCGATAAAGAAGATTTAAACAAGGACAAAATAACCACATTTGATCCTTATAGTGGTATCACTGATATCTACGCCCATTTTGAATCAGAAAAGAGAACTTTCTCATTTTATGAGAATGGTAAGGCACTTAGCACAGCTGAATATACATTTGACAATCGTTACGATGTTCTCGAAAAGAATCTTCCAAAAAGAGAGGGCAAAGTCTGTTCATGGGATTTAGAAACAATATCGGAACTCAAGAATTACACAGTTAATCTCATTGTTGAAGATGATATTTTTGATATCGCTTTATATGATATCGACACTCAATTATTAATCGGCGAATATCAGATGCGTAACGACGAGAGCTATCAACTACTAAAAGCAAAAGCTCCAAATGGTAAATATGTTGTTTCAATGTATTATGATATCAAAGAAGAAAAACCAGTCGGCGCCTCTGACAAGGTAAAATCTGATAATAAGATATACGCAAAACTTAAAAATATTAAAAAGATTAGCACATACGAAGAATTCTTAAAATTCTATGATGATCCAAAAGGTTCTTATCAACTCACTAATGACATTGATTTTAAAGGGGCGGCGATTAAACCAATCGCATCCTTCAGTGGAACATTTGATGGTGGTGGTTTCGCCCTCAAGAATTTCAATATGCAGAATCATAAGAATTCCACAAATTTTGCTTTATTCACTGATAATAGTGGAACGATTAAGAATCTCGAATTATCTTCTTTTACATCCACAAACAAATATCGTGGTGCGAGTAATACAGCAGTCTATCAAGGTGTTCTCACCTCGATAAACAATGGTATTATTGATAACATTGTTATCAAAGATTCAATTTCTAGCGGGTTATCATCTGGAGTTACACAAACCAGTGTGAGCAATGAAAATACTTTAAGTGTCGGATTAGTGGCGGCATTAAATAAAGGGACAATTAATGATGTCAGTTTAGAGGCAGCCAGTGTATGGATGTCTAACACCATTGGATATGGCACATACAATATGGGTGGTTTAGCAGGCCACCACGGTAAAATTTATGCAAACGAAGGTCTCGTTGTTGGAAAGAACGAAGGGACAATCACCAATATCAGTATTGATGAGCATTCTACTGTCACTTCTTCAGTATTAACTTTTAGCCAAAACGATTTTGTGGCGACTAGTTCAGTCACTTATGATTTGGGACTCGGCATCTTGTGTGGAACAAACAGCGGATCAATCAAAAACGCGGTTATCAGCGGTAATTTGCGTCAATATGACAGTAGTTATGTTAACGATAGCAATGTTAAAAGATATTTATCTTATGCCTTTGGCGGCATTGTTGGAAAGAATACAAACAAAGTAGAAAATGTCGAAGTTGATGAGACAAATATAAATATCGGAGATGTGAGGACTGGCGATGATACTTATTATCCAGTCGCTGGATTATTGGTTGGTAACAATAGCGGCACGCTCAATAAATCCTTTGCTACTTCAAATGCCAAAGGTAATATTACCTTTGGAACTAACCATCTCGGCGGCATCTTTGGCCTCAATAGTGGAACAATTACAAATTGTTATACCCAAGGAAGAATTACTGCCAGCGCTTTAGCTTCTGAATTATCAGGCATCGGATTTAAAAACACAGGTAAAGTGGAATATTGTTATTCGATTGCGACATTAGTTGCTGAAGACAGAGAATACACGAATGTCAATTTTAAAGGTGGTGTGACTAACAATACCAGTTCAGGTAAGATTTCCCATTGTTTTATCAATCCAACATACACGGGCAATGGCTATGTTTCAAAAGCTTATAAATTTGGCTATTCAAACGAAGGCACGGCCTTATATTGTTATTGTCCAAGCGCATTTACTTCCGATGTTCCTGAAGAAAAGTGGGCGACAAATGAAGAATTCCCACTTGTTGAAGTGAGTTCTGGTGATTTCACAGATTCCGAATTCATCTTTGACCAAACTAGATTAGCGTTCAATGAAGAAATTTGGGAAATCATTGGTAACAATTATCCAACTTTGAAACAATAAAAAAACATGCATTAGCATGTTCTCTTATAATTCTAATAGGTCTATGCAGCTCGCGTTGTCGATTTCTTTGAATTTGACCGCGATGACTTCGTTATGAGAAGTGGGGACATTTTTACCGATGAAATCCGCGCGTATTGGGAGTTCTCGATGACCTCGATCAACGATGACGGCGAACTGTATGGCTTTTGGCCTACCATGTCTCATGATGCCGTCAATCGCAGCTCTACAAGTTCTTCCTGTATATAAGACATCATCGCATAAGACGACAATCTTACCAGTCATATCGAGATTGATTTTATCTTCTTCAATTAAGGCTTCTGGATGTAATTCGCTTAAGTCATCTCTATATAAAGTGATATCGAGTTCTTGGACAGGGACCATAATATTCTCTAAAGCGAGAAGATTAGCCTGTAATTGCTTCGCGAAAGGGACGCCTCTAGTTTTAATACCGACTAAAACGATGTTATCAACACCGTTATTGTGTTCAATGATCTCGTGAGACAATCTTTTAATGGCTCTATTTAAGCCGACTTCATCTAAAATCTGCGTTTTGAATTTCATATGTATATTTAAGCATATTTATTGTCTATTTTGAATAAATAATCACAACATTTAAATATAGGTTAAAAATGTGTTTTTTATCGAAAAACTTTCTAAAATAATTATTTAATAATTAATGGTTTTTCGTTAATATATACACGAGGTATACAAATATGGATTTAAGTAAATACACACAATTTCATGCGATTGATCATCCTTTACTCAAACACAAAATTACGAGATTAAGAGATAAGAACACAAAGACAAATGAGTTCCGTACAATCGTCAAAGAAATCGCCTTTATCGAAGGCTATGAAGCTCTCAGAGATTTACCAACTCACTTAAGAGAGATTGAAACGCCAATTGAAAAAACAATGCAACCAAGTGTTTCAAAGAAACACATCTGCTTCGTCCCAATCTTAAGAGCGGGCTTAGGCATGGAAGATGGTATGCTTGAACTCGTCCCAGGTGCGACTTGTGGACATATCGGTTTATACCGTGACGAAGAGACTAAAAAACCAGTTGAATATTACTGCAAATTACCACGCGATATCGCTGATAGACACGTCTATTTAATCGACCCAATGCTCGCGACAGGTGGTTCTGCCATGGGTGCTGTCGAAATCTTGAGAAAACATGGTGCGAAGAAGATCACCTTCATCTGCATCATCGCCGCTCCAGAGGGCGTCAAAGCTTTCTGTGAAGCTTGTCCAGATGTCGAAGTCTTCTGCGGTGCTGTCGATAGAGAATTAAATGCTAACGCCTATATCTGTCCAGGTCTTGGCGATTGTGGCGACCGTACTTTCGGTACTGTTAAATAATTAAACATAAGGGGTATCTGCCCCTTTTTGTATTTTATAGGAGAAAAATTATGGCAAAAGGATTAGAAAGATTAAAACTTATCTCACTGAGTGCAAATGAGAAGATGACAAAAGAAATCTCTGATATTCTCGGCGTGGAGATTCTTCCAAGCCATGTCACTCACTTCGCCGATGGAGAGATGATCTTCGAAGGTGAAAAATCATTCCGTGGTGATAATATCTATATTATTCAATCTACTTGTTCACCAGTTACAGAAAGACTCATGGAAGTCCTTCTCTGCTGTGACGCATGTAAGAGAGCGAGTGCGAGAAGCATCACTCTCATCATGCCTTACTTCGGATATGCGAGACAAGATCGTAAAGCCAAAGCCAGACAACCAATCTCTGCGAAATTAGTCGCAGACTTATTAACAACTGCCGGTGCGAACAGACTTATCTGTACTGACTTACACGCATCCCAAATTCAAGGCTTCTTCAACATCCCTGTTGATGATGTCTCCGCGATGCCATTATTCTATCGTTATTTCACCGATATGAATTTAGAAGACGTCGTCTGCGTCTCTCCAGATCACGGTGGTGTGACTCGCACTTCCCGTCTAGCGGCGAAGATGAACGTCCCAATCGCGATTATTGATAAACGTCGTCCAGAACCAAACAAAGCCGAAGTCATCGGTATCGTCGGTGATATCAAAGATAAGACTTGTATCATCGTTGATGATATCGCGGACACTGCGGGCACTTTATGCGCGGCGGCGAATAAACTTAAGGAACTCGGTGCAAAACGCGTCTTTGCGGCCATTACACATGGTATTTTAAGTAGAGATGCGGTCACAAAGATTCAATACTCCGCGATTGAGAAATTAGTGATCACTGACTCCATTCCATTACCATTAGAAAAACAAATCGATAAAATTGAAGTTCTTCCATTAGCCCCAATGATGGCTAACATCATCAAAGCTCTTGAATTAGGTACTTCTTTAGCGGAAGCTCACCAGAGTTTCGAAAAAGTCCAATTCGGTAACGACGAAGAATAGTTGAGGATATACCTATGGGAAGACTGAGACCAGCGTTTGATAACGACAAATATTTAGAAATACAGAAAAAAGCGATTCTCGATCGCATCTCTATGTATGATAAAAAGCTCTACCTCGAATTCGGGGGAAAACTTTTCGATGACTATCACGCGTCTCGTGTCTTACCTGGATTTTTACCAAACGCGAAGATTCACTTGCTTCTTTCTTTGAAAGAAAAAGCGGAAATCGTCATCGCGGTGAACTGTAAAGATATCGTCTCTAATAAAGTGAGAGGTGATATCGGCATCTCTTATTCTGCAGAAGTGGAAAGATTAATCACTGCATTCTTAAGATTAGGTCTTAAAGTCAACTCTGTAGTGGTCTCATTCTATGAACAATCCCCCGCGATTGATGAATTTGAAAAGAAACTCAAGAACAACGGGGTGAAGATGTATCGTCATTACCAGATCAATGGTTATCCCCAAAATGTTCCTTTAATCCTCTCTAAAGATGGATTAGGAAGAAATGATTATATCAAAACCACTCGTCCATTAGTGGTCGTCACCGCACCTGGACCAGGTAGTGGTAAGATGGCAACTTGTTTATCTCAACTCTATTTAGATAGCGTCCGAGGTATCAAATCTGGCTACGCGAAATATGAAACGTTCCCAATTTGGAATATTCCTTTAAAACATCCAGTCAACCTTGCTTATGAAGCGGCGACAGTGGACCTCGATGATGTCAATATGATCGATCCATATCATCTCGAAGCGTACGGTAAACAAGCTGTTAACTATAATAGAGATGTCGAAACATTCCCATTATTAAAGAGTATCTTTAATCAGATCTATGGTTCTTCTCCATATCAATCTCCAACCGATATGGGTGTCAATATGGCGGGTTATGCAATCATCGATGATGATGCGGCCTGCAATGCCTCTAAACGAGAAATCGTGAGAAGATATTATGAAGTGCAGAAGAACATCTTCTTAGGCAGATTCAAAGACACAACCTTAAACAAGATTGAACTCTTGATGAATCAGGTCAATGTGACCCCAGCAAACCGTAAATGCGTGAAAGCGGCTTTAGATAAACATGAACAATGCCATGAACCTTCAATGGCGATGGAACTTCCAGATGGAAGAATCGTTACAGGTCGTAGATCTACTTTATTAGGTGCTTCCGCGGCATTACTCCTCAACGCGTTAAAGACATTAGGAAATATCGATGATTCGATGTACCTCATCTCTCCAAGCGTCGTGGAACCAATCTGTAAACTCAAGACCGAAGGTCTTCATAACAACAATCCACGTATGCACGCTGAAGAGGCTCTTATTGCTTTAGCGATCCAAGCGAACACCAATCCGCTCGCGGATATCGCGTTAAAACAATTACCGAATTTACGAACAGCTCAAGTCCATTCCTCTAATATTCTTTCCGATGTTGACTTAAATACATTTAAGAAATTAGGCGTGGATGTCACAGAAGAGCCAATCTCCTACATTAAAAATATTTTACTTGAACATAATTTATAATTATTTACAATAATAACGTCCGATGATTAAGAGGAAGTAATCCAGTCTTCCATTAAAGAGAGAGTCGATGTAGGTGTGAGTTCGACTAGTGGAAGGGATGAAGGTTAGCTTAGGAGGATATAACTAATGAAGG
>JAFZVO010000109.1 GCA_017617775.1 Bacilli bacterium
AGTTCAGAGATCAAATATGAAGAAATCTTATCCGATTTCTACTACACGAAGAATAAGAACGCCTTCTACTTCGATATCAATATGAAAGCCTTAACCGGTACGAGCATCTTCGATATGTTTGAAGTCACAGTCTACGAAGATCCAACTAACAACATCCTCAAAGGCTTATCCGCGAAGATTAGAGTGAACTTCGGCATCAAGATCACCGCGACATTCGATCTCAACTTTGAGAATGATCGTTCAATCGATATCTACGAAAGAGATGGAGAAGGTAACTTGACCACCACTCCATTAGAAGGTACAGTGATCACTTCCGCGAATAACTATATCGCCGCTCATAAGAACGACACGGCAGATACTAATTCTTCAGTGGTCAGAAACGTGATTCGTACATACGTCGCATAAAGAATTTGCTCACTACAAAAAAGGCTCAGTTCATCACGGCTGGGCCTTTTATTATATCGAGTTTATTATTACTGTTTTTTACGAAGATTACGATAGAAAGCATTCTTCTGTTCGTACATATGTTTATCCGCTTTTCTGAAGACGTCTAAGAGGTTTTGGTCTTGACCTACATCAAATAAGGAATAACCGACGGATAAGGAGATTGAGAATGGAAGCTCTGTATTGTTCTGGTTGAACTGATCAAGAAGAGCCATACATTCTTCATTCTTCGCTTTGAAATCCTCTTCATTACCGCGTAAGACGATGACGAATTCATCGCCACCAATACGGAAACAATTATCGACTCCATAGACAACTTGAATCACTTTTGCGGAGATTTTGAGTAATTTATCGCCGATATCATGTCCATGTTCATCATTGATAATCTTGAGGCCATTGACATCGTAAATCGCGACGACAAGCTCTTTTAATTCGCCTTTTTCAATCTCTGAATTGATGAGATTCGTAATCTTTGAGTAGGCGTTTCTATTCTCGAGTTTAGTTAACCTATCAATTGAGGCTTGTTCCTCTGCATAAGCGATGTATTTTGTAATCTCATCATGGAGAGTAGAAAGTTTGTTACGGATATTTTCAAGTGGGTCTGTGCTATCTTCTTTGACGACGATTTCTGGTTCGAAATTTTCGTCGGCGTTAAGAGGCGCTTCAATCGCTCCCACAAGACCTTGAATATCTTTTTCAAGGGCCACGAGATTGTGCGAGACTTCATCGACGCGATGACGCATCGCAAAGGTGATGAGCAAGCTGAGACCAACTCCTAAACCAATTGTGGTCGCCGCCACCGCGGAAATCGCGATGACATTCGTCTTCACTTCTTTATTAACATAGTCAGCCCAGACATCGACTCCAACAACCGCCACTACTTCATTGCCTTTCATGACCGGCGCATAACCGCTATATAATGTGCCCCAGCGATCTGTATATGGTTGATCGTCTGTTCCCGCGTTGCCTAAGAATGCGCTTCTCATCGCTTCCGTATAAATCGGTTCTTCGACGAGGAATTCGCCTGGATCATCACTTGGATCGATAGAAAAAACGATCTTGTCACCTTTTTGGACGAGCAAATAAATATATGCTAATTCACCGTTCGCATCTTCAGAACTGGTTTTGAAACTATATAAAACGTTATAAGCCTTTTGGTATCGTTCAGTATTATTGGCTTTATCTTCAAGAGTTAATTCCCCGACTTCGTTCTCATCGAGCAAAGAGGCAGCGGTATAGGCTGCTTCCATGATTTTCCCTCTGATGATTCCAGTCGTGCTCTGGAATGAATAAATAGCGAAAAATACATTTAAACCGATATCGACTAATAATAGTACAGAGGTAACAATGAAGGTGATGGTGAATGATAAGGGGAGTTTTCTTTTTAATTTCATTAACATAAATGATAGTCATACACGCGTAAATATGTCAACCACAAAAACAAAGAAAAAACCTCATATTATATATGAACTTATTCGAGTGTGTGTTATTTTTTCAAATTAATTAATTATTTTGAAAAGGTTTTCGCCTTTCGAGTTTCCCGCTTTTATAGAAGTTTTCTTTATCTTGGTACATCTCTTCATCAGCGATCTTCACCATCTCATCGAGGGTGAGCAGCTTCTCTTCACTATAGGCAAAGCCAATCGAGACGGCATATTCCGTTCTATCGACTTCTTCTTTGATCTTCTTCACCACATCTTCAATCTCGCTTTTCTTCTTCGCTCCATAGAACAAAACGGTGAATTCATCTCCACCGAGACGATAGACATAACCGTTCTTCCCAGAGCAATTTTCGATGATTTTGGAGATGCATAAAATCGCATCATCACCGGCTTGATGACCTTTATGGTCATTGATGTATTTCAATCCATTCATATCGAGGCTGATGACCCCATTGATGCTCTTGCCGTATTTATTGATATCAAAATAATAAGTTTTTCGATCATATAAGCCAGTTAAAGCGTCTCTTCTAGAATGCTGGACGTAGAGATAGAGATAATAGAACAAGCAAGATAGAGCAATCGTCACATTTAACGCGCTGGTCGTATATTGAAGCGATTCTAAAGCGGTCGCACCCATGACGAATAACGCGCAGACGACGAGGACGATACAATCCGTCTTATGCTTGCCGTTTAGCATCCTAAAGGCATTCACTAAGAAGTAGATCATATAGATGCCGCAGACGATATGAGAAACAAAGTTTAAATAGAGATAACCGCGATGGAATACTAATAATGTTCCTTCTTCATTTGGAAGGTAATAGAAAACCATTCTTCCTAATGGTTCATAATCGATGAATAAAGAGAAAGAATAGATAATCGCGACGATTACAATTGGAATATAAAATATCCATTGATATTTCACTTTCTTACCGACCAACATGATGAATAAGAGGACGACGATTGGACGAATCGTATAACCTAACGCTTCAAATAGAACGGGGATAAAGGGATTATCGACGAACTGACAGCTCCAGTCGACAACCGCTCTAAAGATCGATAATAACAAGGCGATGCCGATGATGAAGAAGGAATAGATGTTTTGTTTCTTCTCCCCATGGATGTTATAGAGAATGATGAAAAACATCGCAATCGCGATGCATAACAAAGCGAAATTGTTGACGATGTATGACAAAAACATCACCTTTATTTTAGATTAGTAAAATAATGATTGATAGAAAGAAATATCTAAGAAAAATTATTTATTTTTTCTTAATTCTTCGATGAATTTCACTTTATCTAATGGACGATAGAAGTGATAACCTTGGACGTATGTATTCTTGCTGATATCTCTGATGAGAATGAATTGATCCGCGTTTTCAACACCGACGAGAGAAGCTTTGATATTGTTTGATTCCGCTTCTTTGATGATCGAAGTAACCTCTCCTAAATGCTGTGGGTTGACCTCTAAATCACCGACGAGTTTACGGTCGATCTTAATCTCGGAGAAGCCCATGCTCTTCAAGGATTCAATGGAGACGTGTTTGCCGGTGTATTGGTCACAGGCGAGGACGATATGTTCATTGAGAATCTGCTTCGAGAGTTTTCTAAATTCTTCCATATG
>JAFZVO010000110.1 GCA_017617775.1 Bacilli bacterium
AGGGTCGAGGATGATAACATCAAACTCTTCTTTCTTTTCAATAAACTTATTTAATGCTTCTAAATAATCGCTTTGTATCACACGCGCGTTTTCTATTCCTAATGTTAAACAATTCTTCTTCACCGCTTTGATGGAGAGGTCGCTCTTATCAACGAAATAGCAGATTGATGCTCCTCTGGATAATGCTTCAATACCCATGGAACCACTACCGGCAAATAGATCTAATACCTTTTTATCAGATATATCACCTAACGCGGAAAAAACACCTTCTCTCACCATATCTTTAGTCGGTCTGATATCAGGGTTATTTTCGGGGTAATCAATTAAGCGATGACGATATTTACCAGCGACAATTCTCATAGAATAATTATACACAATTCATATTATCCTGTGGTAATATGATTGCATGAAATTGAAAATCGTCAAAGACAGCAATCCGATCATGAGAAACGTTTCCAAAGAAGTTCCTCTTCCCTTAAGTAAAGAAGATAAAGAACTTTTAGATGAAATGCTCAATTATTTAAAACTTTCTCAAGATGAAGAATATGCCGAGAAACATAACATCAAAGCGGGTGTTGGTTTAGCCGCTATTCAAGTCGGGGTCTTAAAGAGAATGTTCGTCGTCTATTATCATGATGATGAAGGTAAAGAAGTCTCCTATCAAATCGTCAATCCAAAGATCATCGAGACCAGCGTGAAGAAATGCGCATTAGCAAGCGGAGAAGGCTGTCTATCTGTTGACAATCCTTATGAAGGATTAACTCATCGTTATTATAAGATTAATATGGAAGCGTATGACGCGCTCCAAGATAAAAAGATTCACATCGTTGCGAGAGGTTACGATGCCGTCGTTTTACAGCACGAATATGACCATCTTGATGGCAAGTTTTTCTACGACCGCATCGATAAAAACAACCCCACAAAGCAACTCGATGGAGAAATATTGCTCTAATATTTCTTTTTTGTGTTATAATTAAGCGAACAAATAATTACATAGGTAACTAGGAGTTTTTAATGGAAAGTATTTCACGCCAATTTTCTATTTATGCGTTAGGCGGACTTGGTGAAGTCGGTAAGAACATGTATTGTGTGGAGAATAGCTCCTCCATCATCATTATCGATTGCGGTGTCAAGTTCCCTGGTATCGAGCTCCCCGGAGTGGATTATGTCATTCCGGATTTTACCCATTTAAGAAATAACCGTAACAAAGTTAAAGCATTAATTATCACACATGGTCATGAAGATCATATCGGCGGTATTCCTTTCCTCGTTCAATCGGTGAATATCCCCGTGATCTACGCGCCTAGACTTGCCGCGGCATTAATCAAAAATAGATTAGAAGAATTCAGAATTCAAACAGTCACCAAGATTGTCGAATATGATGACGATACAGTTTTGAATATGCCTGACTTAAAAATCTCATTCTTCCGCGTCACTCACTCAATCCCTGACTCCTTTGGAGTCGTCGTCGATACAAGTGAAGGAAGAATCGTCTCTACTGGTGACTTTAAAGTGGACCTCACTCCTGTCGGACCAGATATCAATATCCATAAACTCGCGAGACTCGGTGAAGAAGGTGTTGATCTCTTATTAAGCGATTCCACAAACGCGGAAGTTGAAGGCTATACACCAAGCGAAAAGAATGTTTTAGATTCCATTGAAGACATTTTTATCAATGCCTCTGGTCGTATCATCGTCTCCACTTTCTCCTCTAACGTCTCTCGTATCCAACAGATCATTGAAGTTGCAGTCAAACATAAAAGAAAGATTGCAATCGTCGGTAGATCGATGGAAAAAGTTGTGCAAATCTCACGTGACTTTGGCTATATCAAAGTGCCAGATGCTTCTATCATCGATACACAAGACCTCAAGTTATATAAGAACGATGAATTAGTGATTCTCTGCACTGGTAGCCAAGGCGAAGCTAATGCGGCGATGAGCAGAATCGCAAATGGCGAGCATAAAGATGTCTCCATTAAACCAGGTGATACAGTCGTCTTCTCATCTTCTGCAATTCCAGGTAATGAAATCATGATTTCTAGTTTGATCAACCAATTGACTAGACATGGAGCGAGCATTGTCACCAATTCCATCTTAAGTGATATCCATTCTTCTGGTCACCCGAGCAGACAAGAACTAAGATTAGTACTCAAATTATTAAAACCCAAATATTTCATGCCGATGCATGGCGAATATCGCATGCTTCGTCTCCATGCCGAATTATCCGAAGAGATGGGGGTAGTTGCTAAAGGCAATTCCTTTATCCTTGATAATGGTGATTCTTTAACATTATCCAACCATAAGATTACAAGAGGGTATCAGATGGAACATGGAGTCGTCTATATCGACGGTTTCCATATCGATGGACTCGCGGAGACTGTTCTCCAAGACCGTAAACAGATGACAGAAGACGGAATGATATCCATTATCCTCTCTATTGATACAAATAAAGGCGAACTATTAGTAGAGCCCACTATTTATACCAAAGGTATCATCAGCAAACACACTCATCGCACATTAGAAGAATGTCGTGCTCTCATTTTAGAAGCTGTAAAGAACAAATTTAAGAAAGCCAACTATAACGAGCTCAAGCAAATTGTCAAAGATGTCGCGGATGACTATTTCTACAAAGTCACAAAACGTCATCCAATGATCATCCCTGTGATTATGGCGAAAAAAGAAGAATGATTATTCTCGCGAGCAATTCACCAAGAAGAAAAGAACTAATGGAGAAGTATGTCACTTCTTCTTTTCTTATTGAACCAAGTGATATTGATGAATCTATCTATCAAGATATTGATCCAATTAAAACAGTTGAACAAACCGCGAAAGCAAAAGGTGAATACATCTTTCAAAAGAATCATGATGACATCATCATATCCGCGGATACAATTGTGGTTATCGATAACCAGATATTAGGCAAACCAAAAAATAGAAATGATGCGATTAAAATGCTCATGATGATGAAAGGAAAGCGACACGAAGTCATCACC
>JAFZVO010000111.1 GCA_017617775.1 Bacilli bacterium
CGTAATATGAGGTGAACATCTCACCGTTTTTCGCTCTTTCTTCATCCTTCTTCCCACGGAGTGAAGTGAAACGGATCGTGTTATCATCGAGGAACTCAAAATTCCCAAATTTTTCATCCTCAAAGAGTCTTAATTCTCTCCCGTTTCTCATAACGTGAAGAGACTTCACATATTTGTTATCTTTGATCTCTGTGACCACATAAGCAATCACTTCTCCATTAGGAGATAATGTTAGTGATGATGGGGCTTTGAAATTTAAGAAATCTTTTAATTCAATACTTTTCATAACTAGTCCTCGCTTTCCACTGGGGTTATTTATAAATAATATACTCTTAAGAGCAAAGAAAAACACTTGAATGTTTGTTTCTTCAAGTGTTTATCATTTCATTTATCTTTTGAGCATCAAGTCAGCGATACCTTTGAAGGCGTAATTGTTCGCGCCTTTGACGAGATTATATTCATCGCCGAGCTCTTTTGCTGTACGGTAGATATTATTGAAGATGTTGCTCATGATCCCTTGTAAACGATTATCAACATCATCGAAGGACCATTTCTCACCTTTCTTATTCTGTTCAATCTCTAGTCCAGAGACCGCGACACCGCCA
The DNA here is from genome assembly GCA_017617775.1 of Bacilli bacterium. The sequence goes on from JAFZVO010000111.1 coordinate 606, forward strand.
GCATTAGAGGCTTTACCAGGTGAATAGATTACTTTGTTCTTGATGAAGAGATCCGCGGCCTCTAATGTACAAGGCATATTCGCCCCTTCAAAGACACCGATGACCCCGTTATCGATGAGCTTACGCGCATCATTTTCATCTAGTTCAAATTGGGTCGCGCATGGGAAGGCGACATCGCATTTAACATTCCAGATGTCTTTACTACCCATCACTTCCGTATTTGGATATTTCTCTTTATATTCTCTGATACGACCCCTCTTCACTTCTTTGAGTTCTCTCATCGTTTCAAAGTCGATACCATCTGGATTATAGATGGCGTTTGAGGAGTCGTTCATCGCGACGACCTTGCCACCTAACTGAGTGACTTTTTTAAGGCAGTATAAGGCGACATTACCAGAACCTGATACAATTACTGTTTTTCCTTTTAAAGTGTCTCTACGATATGTTTCTAACGCTTTTTGGCCAAAATATGTAACACCGAATCCTGTCGCTTCTGTTCTGCAGAGAGAACCACCTAAATCTAATGGCTTACCAGTTAAAGAACAATCGGATTTCCCGGAATATTCTTTATAAGCTAAATACATCGCGCGGATTTCTCTTCCTCCGACACCGATATCACCAGCGGGTACATCCTGATCCACACCGATATATGGATATAACTGTTTCATGAAAGCCTGACAGAATCTGATCACTTCTGCATCGCTCTTTCCTTTTGGATCGAAATCAGAACCGCCTTTCGCCCCACCCATTGGTAAAGTGGTTAAGTAATTCTTAAAGATTTGCTCAAAGCCTAAGAACTTCAAAATTGATAAGTTCACGGATGGATGGAATCTTAATCCGCCTTTATAGACACCGTTCACATTATTGAACTGGACACGATATCCTTTGTTGACGTGTTCAACTCCACTATCATCAACCCATTTCACATCAAAAGTGAGGATTCTATCTGGTTCGATGATTTTGTTAAACAAATCCGCTTTTTCATAACGAGGGTCGTTAAGAACGCTTTCATCGAGAGAATTGAACATCTCTTTTAACGCTTTTTGGAATTCTGGTTCGTTATCGAATCTTTTTAAATCTGGTAGCATAATTATTCTCCTTTATATCTATCAAATAATTTCTTAAATACGGGTAAGGCATTAACAATGGTCTTTTCAGAGACGCAGTATGAGACTCTGATATAACCTGGATAACCGAACGATTTTGAGGGGACGATCAATAAGTCCATCTCTTTGGCCATCTCCGAGAAGTGCTCATCATCTTCTTCTAAAGCTTTCATGAAGAGATAGAAGGCTCCATGAGGATAGATGACTTCATAGCCGATATCGGTTAACCCCTTATATAATAAATCTCTATTTCGTTTATAGAAATCCATATCTGCGGTCTGCCCTAAACAATACGGTAATAGGAATTGGAATAAGCTAGGCGCGCAGGAATAGCCAAGAGAACGGGCAGATCCCCCGAACGCCGCGGCCATATCATAAGCTTGATAACAGTTCCTACTGATTGCGATATAGCCAATTCTTTCTCCAGGTAGAGATAAGGATTTAGAGAACGAATAACAGATAATTGAATCATCATAATAATTCGTGATGAATGGATATTTCATATCGTCATAGATGAGCTCGCGATATGGTTCATCGCTCACCAAGAAGATAGGGTGGCCATATTCTTTTTCTTTATCTCTTAAGATATTGCTTAATTTAATAATCGTTTCTTCGTCATAAACCGCACCGGTCGGATTATTCGGGGAATTGAGAATCACGGCCTTCGTGTTCTCGTTAATCTTTGTTAACAAATCATCAAAATCTGGATAGAAATGTTTAGTCTCTGGTTTGACGCGAATCATCTTCCCGCCAGCCTGGTCAATAAGAACTTTATAATCTGGCCAGTGAGGGGCAAAGACAATCACTTCTTCACCTTCGCTGATCAAACAGTTGAGAATGACCGCGAGGGCGGGCATCGCTCCACAGGAGATGAAGACTAATTTCTCATCAGTGTTCGCATTAAATGTATTGTTGAGATAATTCGCGACCGCTTTTCTCACTTTTAAATCGCCGACCGCGGATGTATAGCCGTGGAGATGATATGAATCCTCGTTTTCTAATAAATCGATGAGTGAATTAGTGACGGACTCTGGAACGACTGCGTTTGGGTTACCGATTGAGAAATCATAGACTTTATCTTCTCCGATTTCCGCTCTTCTTATTTTCCCATATTCAAATAAGGTACGAATCGCTGACGGCTTCTTTCCTAACTCAACATATTTACGTTTGATGATTTCTTTTTCCATATAATGTAGACATTATATTGCAATATACAGTACTTGTTAAATATTTTTCATAAATGGATGAGATACGAAAAAAGTATCAACAAAAGAAAAACCTTGGTTTTCACCAAGGTATAATTCTGAAGAATAATAATCCGAGGAAGATTGTAAGACCTAATATCGCTAACGCGGGGAGGAAGAGGGTGAAGAAGGAGGCGAGGAACATCGCCCAGCCATCACCTTTCTCTAACTCGATATTCTCTTTCTCGAGTTCTTCCTTTCTCTTGTTGTAAGATCTGTTGTTATTGTACTTGTGGAAAGATTTGAAGAAACCGTCTCTTTTTTTAATTTCCTTGCTCATCTTTCTTCTTGTTTACCTCGAAGAGATAATTGCCATCTTTATCGAGTTTTCTTTCTGGGAAGTGACAGGCAACGAAGTGTCCGGGTTCTACCTCAACGAGTTCCGGTGGAACGCGTTTACATTTCTCACAGGCCATGAAACAACGGGTGTGGAACTTACAACCATGAGGTGGTCTAATCGGTGAAGGAATATTACCTTCAAGGATGATTCTCTCCTTCTTATTATCGCTGACTTCAGTCGTTGGAATAGAGGATAGTAATGAGACGGTGTATGGGTGACGTGGGTCATCAAACATCGTATTTTTATCCGCGAATTCCACCATTGAGCCTAAATACATAACGCCGATACGATCGGAGATGTATTTAACGACGGATAAGTCGTGGGAGATGAATAAGTAAGTGAGGTTTTCTTGTTCTTTTAATTCATCGAGCAAGTTGATGATCTGAGATTGAATCGAGACGTCCAAGGCGGAGACACATTCGTCACAGACGACGAATTTTGGTTTCACCGCGAGGGAACGGGCGATACAAACTCTCTGTCTTTGACCACCAGAGAATTGGTGAGGATAACGGTAAACCATGAAGTCTTGAAGACCACATTTGTTCATCGTCTCTAAGACATAGTCTTTCATCGCTTTACTACCGCGTTTGTAGAAGTGATGAGTTAATAAGCCTTCTTCTAAGATTTGACCGATGGTCATTCTTGGGTTGAGGGATGAATATGGATCTTGGAAGATGATTTGTAAATCTCTTCGTAGTCTTCTGATCTCACGATATTTTAATCTGGAGAGATCGACACCCCTATCGACATAAGCTTCATATTCGACGAATTTTGGATCATTTAAGAATTGCTTCTTATATTCATCGAGTTCCGCTTTCGCTTTCGCATTATCTTGAGTGTCTTTCTCGAGTTGCTCGCTGACAGCGTTGATCTGTTCGTTGAGCTTTTGGATAACCTTATCCTTTTTCTTGGCTTGGCTGTTTTGGAATTCGAGGTTGATCTCTAAATCGTTAAGAGCCGCTTTACCTTTCGCAACCGCGACGTCTAAGTCGTAGGCTTTTAACATCAGTCTGAAGCCTTCATCACGTTTCGCTTTGTCTTCAACCGCGAAGAATCCACCGACGATACGGACGATCTTATTAAACTGAGTCTTCTCGTCTGTGATCGCTAAGGATTTGGATTGTAAGAGGAAGAAGTCTGCGTTTTCCGCGCCGACATCAGCCACTTGTTTACGGAGGTTATCCGCTTTGGCTTTCGCCTTTAAATATTTCGCATGATATTTATCGAATTTCTCGATGGTCTCTTTCTCATAACATGGGGCGACTTCGGATTTGTCTTTACCGTAATAAATAGTCGATCCACCAGTCTGATCATAGAGTTGGAGAATCACTCTTCCTAAAGTGGATTTACCACAGCCAGATTCGCCGACTAAACCGATGGTTTCACCTTCGTAGATATCAAAGGAGATATCTTCGTTAGCACGCACGAAATATTGTTCTTTTTGGAAAATAGAATCTTTAGGAATTGGGAAGTATTTCTTAAGATGCGAAATTGTTAACAACTTCTTTTTTGTGTCCATTGCTCAATCTATCCTCCTTCTTTGCGTAAAAACATCTGACGAGTTGCCCAGGGGCCACTTCGACGAGTTGTGGTTCTTCATCTACACATTTTTGAGTGCAGTATTTACATCTTGGACCAAACTTACATCCTTTTGGAAGTTCAAGTGGGTGTGGAACCGCGCCTGGAATTGGTTCAAGTTTCTTATCGGATTTGATCTCTAAACGAGGAATTGATAACATCAATCCTTCAGTATATGGGTGAGAGTATTCACAGTTGGTGAAGATGGTCTTCGCTGGCGCTCTCTCCACGACTTGACCACAGTACATGACGACGACATCGTCCGCCATCTCATTGATCACACCTAAGTCGTGAGTGATGAAGAGAATGGAAGTACCATTTTTCTTCTTAAGATCATTCATAAGCTTCAAGATTTGGGCTTGAATGGTGACGTCAAGAGCAGTTGTTGGCTCGTCAGCGATCAAGATCTTTGGTTCACAGGCTA
>JAFZVO010000112.1 GCA_017617775.1 Bacilli bacterium
CAAATAAAAGAGCCATTCCAAAAAGGGTATCAAAAATCAAGACCGCTATTTCGTAAAGGAGGAATTCACCGCTCGCCAATTCAAAAGCGAATCTCGTGATATCGATAATGATGGCCACAAGATATAAAACCATCGCGATAATACGCTCTGGAGAAGGTTGTTTTGGAAGAACTATACCACCATGTTTCATATTTATTCGACCTGCTTAAAGACATAGAAGAAACCAGCGCATTTTCCATCTTTGGTAATCTCGGACATTTGGTCTACATAATAACCAGCGGATAACCAAGAATTGAGCCAATTATCGATGGCATTGACCACTTCATTGGTCAATCCTACCTCACTATCGAAGTGATATGCAGCGGTTTTGTACTTCTTTATCATAAAAATATGATAACTAGATGAACATTACTAGCCAATAATACTTAAAAAGAGTATTATATTTACTATGACAGCGGAAATCATCATTCAAATCATCTTATTCGGAATATCTTTGTCGATGGATGCTTTCGCAGTGTCCGTCACATACGCGCTGCAATACACGGGTATTAATAAGAAAAGAATATTTCTCATCGCCTTAACGTTCGGCTTATTCCAAGCTTTGATGCCGTTAGCGAGTTATTGGTTAATTGAGGGAGTTGGAGCTTTAGCGGGTGCAGACCGCAGTGAATCCGTTGGTCAAACGATGTCTCTTGTCGTCACCTGGGTGGCTTTCTCCTTATTAATTCTCATCGGTGGAAAGATGATTTTAGAAGGGGTTCAAGCTTTGAAAAAGCCAGAAGAAGAAAAAGAGATAAAAGAATTCTCATATAAAGAATTATTCCTTTTAGGAATCGCGACATCTATTGACGCTCTTGCAGTCGGGGTCACTCTCCATTCAGGTACACTATCCACTAACACGACCATCTGGATCCATGTCAGCATCATCATGGTCATCACTTTCTCACTATCAATTGTGGGTACCATATTAGGTTCTTCAATCTCAAAGTTGCTCAAAGGCAAACAAGATGTCACTTCAATCATCGGCGGTATCATCCTCTTATTGCTCGCCATATGGGTAGTAGTGAGTCATTACACGGGATTATGATATTATAAAAATTCGCTTCAAAAGCGAAATAATGATAATGAGTATGAAGTATCTTTTCATACTTTTTTCTTTTATTTTATAAATAAAATTGGTATTATTCTTCCGTCAGGTGATTTATATGAAATATGATGTAGTTTTAGTTGGTGCAGGACCAGCGGGTTACTTTGCTGCCTATGAGCTCAGCAAGAAGGACCCTAACTTAAAAGTAGCTCTCATCGACCGCGGTGCGGACATCCGTAAAAGAAGATGCCCACTCGTCGAACACAAGATCAAACAATGCCCTCTCAATATCAAAGGTAAGAGAGAATGCTATCCAGCATGCGCAATTACCAATGGTTTTGGTGGAGCCGGTGCCTATTCTGATGGTAAATTCAACATCACCACTGAATTCGGCGGTTGGCTTGGTGAATACATGGAAGATGATGAACTTTTAGATTTGATTAAATATGTCGATAACGTCAATCTCGAATTTGGCGCGACTGAAGAAATCACCGATCCTTTAACCCCTGAAGTTAAAGATATTGAAAGAAGAGCGATGTCAGTTGGTCTCAAACTATTACGAAGTAAAGTGAGACACTTAGGCACTGAAGAAAACATTAAAATCTTAACGAGAATCTCTGATTATCTCGCCGATAAGGTCGACATGATCTTTGAGAAACGCGTGGTCGACCTCGTCATCGAAAACGATAAGGTCAAAGGTGTTGTTCTCCAAGACGGCACTGTTTATGAAGCCGACTACGTCGCTTTATCCGTTGGTAGAGAAGGCAGCAAATGGTTATCTGAGCTATTCGCGAAATACCATGTCGATATGAATCAAACCCAAGTCGATATCGGTGTTCGTGTCGAATGTCCTAACCTCATCATGGAAGAGATCAATAGCAATCTCTATGAAGGTAAGTTCTTATTCAAGACATCATCTGGTAACACAGTGAGAACGTTCTGTTCTAATCCAGGTGGCCATGTCGTTATGGAGAACTATGAAGGTGTGGTCAATGTCAATGGTCACTCCTATAGAGATAGCAAATTACAAAGCGAGAACACGAACTTTGCGTTGCTTGTCTCCCACCACTTCTCTGAACCATTCAAAGAACCAAATGAATATGCGAAGAAAGTTTCTTCACTCGCGAACCAACTCGCCTGTGGTTCTGTTTTAGTCCAAAAGTATGGTGACTGAAAAGAAGGTAGACGTTCTACCGAGAAACGAATCAGAGAAGGATTCGTCAAACCAACATTAAAAGAGGCGGTCCCTGGTGATCTCGCCTTATGTATGCCACAGAAGACATTACAATCGATCATCGAAATGATTGAAGTGTTAGATAAAATCACTCCCGGTATCGCGACTGAACACACTTTGCTCTATGGTGTGGAAGCCAAATACTATTCATCCCATCCAAAAATCAACAAAAACTTAGAGGTCACTAATATCAAGAACCTCTACGTCGGTGGCGATGGAGCGGGTTTAACCAGAGGTTTAGCCCAAGCTGGTGCCTGTGGAGTTTATATTGCTAGAGACATAATCTCAAAGAGGAGGAAATAACTATGTCAAGATATGTCGGTACGACATCTAGAGGTATTAGATGCCCAATATTTAAAGAAGGTGACGATTTAGCAAAGATCGTGACTGAAAGCGTGCTCGCCGCGAGCAAAGGCGAAGGATTCGCGATTAAAGACAGAGATGTGTGCTGCATCACTGAAAGTGTCGTCGCGAGAACACAAGGTAACTATTGTTCTGTTGATGATATCGCGACTGATATCAAAAACAAATTCGGAGAAGGCTCCACTGTCGGAGTGATCTTCCCAATTCTATCGAGAAATAGATTCTCCATTCTTCTCAAAGGTATCGCAAGAGGGGTTAAGAAAGTCGTCATAATGCTCTCCTACCCATCTGATGAAGTTGGTAATGCTTTATTAACATATGACCAATTAGATGAAAAAGGCATCAACCCATACACTGACGTCTTATCACTCGCCAAATATCGTGAATTATTCGGTAGAAATGAACACGAATTCACTGGTGTTGACTACGTAGAGTTCTATGAAGACTTAGTGACTGGTGAAGGTGCGGAAGTTGAAGTCGTCTTCGCTAACCAAGCCAAAGCCATTCTCCCATACACCAAGAAAGTCATCACTGCGGATATCCACACTCGTAAGAGAAGCAAACGCTTATTAAAAGAAAATGGTGCGGAAATCGTTCTCGGTTTAGACGATATCATGACTGCTCCAGTGAATGGTTCTGGATTTAACAAAGACTACGGTCTATTAGGTTCTAACAAAGCCACCGAAGATAAAGTCAAACTCTTCCCAAGAGACGCTCAAGGTCTTGTTGAAACTATCCAAGCTAATTTATTAAAAGAGACTGGCAAACACGTCGAAGTGATGGTCTATGGTGACGGTGCTTTCAAAGATCCACAAGGCAAGATTTGGGAACTCGCTGACCCAGTGGTCTCTCCATTCTATACTAAAGGTCTTGTGGGGACTCCAAACGAACTCAAATTGAAATATCTCGCGGATAACCAATTCGCTGATTTAAAAGGTGAAGAACTTAAGAAAGCGATTGAAGAATCCATCAAGACAAAAGATGCAAACCTCAAAGGTAAGATGTCCACTGAAGGTACGACTCCAAGACAATTAACAGACCTCATCGGTTCCTTATGCGACCTCACATCTGGCTCTGGTGATAAAGGTACTCCAGTCGTCTATATCCAAGGTTACTTCGATAACTATACAAACGACTAAAATATCAATAAATCATACAAAAAGACACGCAAATCGCGTGTCTTTTCATATTTTCTAATAATCTAACCTAAGATTGCAGAATCAGCGAGAGTGTCGTTCTTACTCGCCTTATTGAACAACTCTAATAAGTCATTCACTGTGAGTTTTTGTTTCTCTTCTCCTCTGATATCGACAACCACTTTCCCGTTGCTCATCATGATCAAGCGATTACCATGTTTTATCGCATCTTTCATGTTGTGTGTAATCATGATGGTTGTGAGATTATTCTCTTTAACAATTCTATCTGTGGTATTTAACACTTTCTCCGCGGTCTTTGGATCAAGCGCGGCAGTGTGTTCATCAAGGAGCAAGACTTTCGGTCTGACTAAAGACGCCATCAAAAGGGTTAAGGCTTGTCTTTGCCCACCGGAGAGGAGTCTCACTTTTTGATTGAGACGAGTCTCAAGTCCGAGGTCGAATCTCTCGAGTTCTTTGATGAAGAATTCCTTATGGGCTTTCTTGAATCCCCATTCAAATGGAGAATGCTTCTTGCCTCTTAATAAAGCGATTTCTAAGTTCTCTAAGATTGACATATCTCCCGCTGTTCCTAAAGAAGGATCTTGGAAGACACGAGAGAAATATTTCGCTCTTTGGAATTCTTTTAAGTTATTGATGTTTTCCCCGTCGAGGATGATATCGCCTTCATCTTGAATGATCGCACCAGCGATGACATTTAAGGTTGTGGTTTTGCCACTACCATTACCGCCGATGACAGTGATGAAATCGCCATCTTCAATCTTCAAATTGATATGATTGAGAGCGATCTTCTCATCTTCTTTATTTCCTGAGAGGTTGAATACTTTTTTGATATTAACTAATTCAAGCATGTTTGACCTCCCTCTTCTTTTTGAAGTTATTAAATAATTCTTTAAATAAAGGAATGCATAACGCGATAGTGATCAAGACGGCATATAAGAGGTTCTTTAATTCTGTTGGGAAACCGAGTTCAATCGCCACTGTGATAATCACGAAATAAACAATTGAACCTAAGCAGACAGAGATTAACCAGTTCTTAAATGTTCTTCGACCGAAGATCGCTTCACCGATAAGGATAGAAGCTAAACCGACGACGAGGAAGCCACTGGCGACCTTGATATCGCAGCTTCTTTGATCTTGGCAGAATAAAGCGCCCGCTAAAGCGATCAATGTATTAGCGATCACCACGCCGACAACGATACTTCGTTTGGTATTGATGCCTTGAGAACGGGCCATCGTCTCATTCATACCCGTAGCACGAATAGCCATGCCGTACTGTGTTCCAAAGAAGAAATAAATGATGAACCAAACAATCAATAAAACAGCGAGCATAATCAATGACTTGATGAGTGGTTGATACATATCCGCGTTAAAATAGAAGATTGAATAGATGGTATCATTCTCTCTCATCAAAGCGACGTTATTGGTGAATGCACTATCATCCTTGGTAAAACCAAGAATCAATAATGATAATGAAGCAGTCATCGTCATCGTGATGATACCAGAGAGGAGCTTAGGAATGTTGAGTCTCGTATGTAATAAACCAGTGATGAGACCACAGATCGCGCCACCTAACACGGCCACAATAGTCGCGAGGAAAGGATTGACGCCAATCTTGATAAGGGCGATAGCCAAAGAGCCTCCGATGAGGAAGCTTCCTTCAGCGGTCAAATCTGCAAAGTCGAGCAAGCGGTAGGTAATGAAGATACCCATCGCGAGCAAGGCACAGGGAAGGCCGGAAGTCAATATATTGAAAATAACACTAACAATATATGGCATATTAATTATTTGCTAATATCAGTAAAGTCTGCGAGCAATGATTGTGGGATAGTGATAGCGGAATCAGTGATGTTCTTGGAGTTGTAGACTTTGGATAAGTAAGCTTCGTCTAACATCTTTTCAACATTGATATCACCGATTGCTTTTTCTCCAGAGAGAACCATCGCACCCATCTCACCAGTTCTCTTGCCTAGTAAGGAATAGGAGACAGAATAAGTTAAGTGACCACCATTGACGAGCATATTCTCTTCGCCGACGATGCAGAGAGTGTGACTCTCATCAGTCGCGGATTTGATGTTGTCCATATGGGCGGCAATGTTGTTATCAGTTGGAATATAGATCGCATCGACTTTCGCCGCTAAATTAGTCGCAACAGTTTTGATATCACTACTATCAGTGCAAGTTGCTCTTTCGATATTCGCCGCTAAGAGGCCTTGAGCTTTCGCTTCAGCTTCCGCACGATTGGCTTGCACTTCAGAGTTGATTTCACTAGAAGTATAGAGAATGCCTAATTTGAGTTCGCTCGCTTGCTTATCTGGGAAGCATTTCTTCACTAAATCGATTTGGGCTTCAACTGGGTTATCGTCACTAGTGCCAGAGACATTACCACCAGGTTTTTCCATCTTGCTCACGAGTTCGGCGCTGACTGGATCAGTGACGGCAGTGAATAATAATGGAGTGTTTTTGCCCGCTTCATCTAAAGCATTTTTTAAAGACATCGCTGATGGAGTGGAGATACCGAGTAATAAGTCGCATTTTGCGGCTAAGGATTTCGCCATCGTCGCACCATCACTGGCGACACCTTCATTGTTCTTTTCGATGAAAGTGATCTTCTTGCCTTTTAATGATTCAGCATTGAGAAGAGCTTCTTTGAAGCCATCTTTTGCCGCATCTAAGGCTGGGTGTGTTTCGATTTGAAGGATACCAACTGTGAAATCAGATGATTCGCCACAGGCAGTAAGGCCTCCTCCGAGGAGCGCTAACATGGAGAGCGCAACAAGCATTTTTTTCATAAATTATTTCCCCTTTTCAAATAAAATGCCTAGGTGGGAACACCTAGGAACGACATATTGTTTCATCGGTGTTCAACTTTCGTTTCCCACCGCTTATTAAAACAATAGGAAACTACCTAGTGTAATAATAATAGTAAAAGTAAACATTGGAAGTGCTGAGTTTGTAATTCATTTTCTTCATTTCGTTTACCTTCATGTGAAAATCATATACCTAAAGAATAATCTTAGACAAGTGTTTTTTATCGAGATAGTTATTTCTCTCATATAAACAATAGTTTATGATTATATTGTTATGAGTGTGAAAAGAATCAGTAAGGATGCGATATTACTCGCCTTATTATGTGTCACTGGGATGTTCGCGATTCCTTTTGGTGAGAACATCAAAGTCTCAATGCAATTATTAACTCTATTCATCATCTTTGGGATCACTGATAAGTTGATCGATAAGATTATCATTCCCTCTTTATATTTAGTAATAGGATTATTTATCCCTGTATATGCGGGCTTCCAGGCGGGTATCACTCCCACCTTTGGATTTGTCATCGCTTTCGTAGTCGCTGGTATCCCCTTCCACTTCATCTATAAGTATCTAAAAATCAATGTCATCATCAGATATGTTCTCGCTTGTTTTGTCTCACTAGTACTAGTCTATGTGATTGGAACGATATATCTGATGTTCTATCTAAATGTCGGCCTATTACAAGCCTTGCTCATCGCGATTGTCCCATATCTCCCCTTTGATATCGCGAAGATTGCCATATGTACAGTCGTGATGAACGCGATGCCAGAATATATCAAGAATCCAAAAGAAACCACCGAAAGAGCCTGATGTAAGTCAGGTTTTTTATTTTTGTCAGTACTTTTTTTGGTTTTTAGAGATAATTTTCATAAAACTCATGACTTTTTTGTGTTTGTTATTGAAAAATGTGAAAAAAGTGGCTAGTATTTTTGAAATACATAAGGAGATTATAAAAAAATGGCTAAGATTATTGAAGAACCCGCTCATACGTATAGTGAATACCTCTTAATTCCTGGTTTAAGCGGCGAAGATGCGATTCCCGCGAATGTATCTTTAAAAACTCCACTCGTAAAATTCAAAAAAGGTGAAGAACCAGCATTATCGATGAACATCCCTCTCACCAGCGCGATTATGCAATCCGTCTCTGATGATAAGATGGCAATTGCTCTCGCTACCGAAGGTGGTATCTCATTTATCTATGGTAGCCAATCCATTGAAAATGAAGCGGAGATGGTGAAAAGAGTCAAAGCCTATAAAGCAGGTTTTGTGACCAGTGATAGCACTGTCAAACCAAACGCGACTTTAAAAGATGTTTTAGATGTCACAAATAAAACCGGCCACTCCACTGTTGCAGTGACCAGTGATGGTTCTGCACACGGTATGTTACTCGGTATCGTTACTAGTAGAGACTATCGTGTCTCTAAAATGAGTTTAGATACACCAGTAAAACAATTCATGACGACATATCGTCATATCATCTATGGTAGAGATGGTATCTCCTTAAGCGAAGCCAATGATATCATCTGGGATCATAAATTAAATTCTTTACCAATCATTGATAAAGACAGAAACTTAGTTTCCTTAGTTTTTAGAAAAGATTATGAATCCCATAAAGAAAATCCTGATGAATTATTAGATGCCAACAAACGTTATGTCGTCGGTGCCGGTATCAATACGAGAGACTATAAAGAAAGAGTCCCAGCCTTAATCGAAGCTGGCGCGGATGTCTTATGTATCGACTCTTCGGATGGCTTCTCTGTCTGGCAAGAAAAGACCCTCAAATGGATTAAAGAAACATATGGAGAGAAAGTCAAAGTCGGCGCGGGTAATGTCGTCGATGCCGCTGGCTTTAGATTCCTCGTTGAATGCGGCGCAGACTTTGTCAAAGTCGGTATCGGAGGCGGATCTATCTGTATCACTAGAGAAACTAAAGGTATCGGTAGAGGTCAAGCGACAGCTTTAATCGATGTCTGTAAAGAAAGAGATAAATACTTTAAAGAAACAGGCATCTATGTTCCTGTCTGTTCTGATGGCGGTATTGTCTATGACTATCACATCACTCTCGCATTAGCGATGGGCGCGGACTTCGTGATGCTCGGCAGATACTTCGCTCGTTTCGATGAATCACCATCTAATAAAGTGATGATCAACGGCACATTCTATAAAGAATATTGGGGTGAAGGAAGCAATAGAGCCCGCAACTGGCAAAGATATGATTTAGGTGGAGATAAGAAACTAACATTTGAAGAAGGTGTTGATTCCTATATCCCATATGCAGGTAAACTCAAAGATAACGTTGCCTCCACATTAGCAAAAGTGAAATCTACGATGTGTAACTGCGGCGCTTTATCCATCAAAGAATTACAAGAAAAAGCGACATTAACACTAGTGAGTCCAACTTCCATCGTTGAAGGTGGCGCGCATGATGTGGTCTTAAAAGATCGTCGTATTGTTAAATAATTTTATCATTTCATTTTAAAGAAAACCCCTTGTAAACAAGGGGTTATTTTTCTAATTGGTGGATCCGAAGGGTTACGTTAATAACCCGCTACCAAATCCATTAACGGGTAAATACAAGAGATATTCCCGTTTTCATTTCCACTGCCGGTGTTATTCAACTTCCGACTTTATTTATACTTTATGCTAAAAGTATATATTTATCAACAAAACGCCTAATTTTATATATAAAGTGCCTGTTTTCTCAACTATATCTGAATTTCTAATACTTTTTAAGAAAACGGGGATTCGGGAATTTTCAAAAAATGCTTGAGCATATCATAGAGACTGTTCCCCATCCAAAATGCATTGGATATCGCTTTTAACTTCTTCAATATTGCTATTCGAAAGCAAAGGTATAATCTTCTGAATTTGGTTTGTGGTTTTATTCCACCACTGCAACTTTTCTAATAATTCAATCATTTCATCATCAAATCTTTTTCTAATCACTCTAGCGGGGTTCCCTGCCACAACTGAATAAGGGGGAATATTGGATGCTAATACAGCGTTAGCCCCAATAATACATCCATCCCCAACATGCACGCCCGGAAGGAATGTAACGTTTTGACCAATCCACACATCATTTCCTATCACAGTATCTCCTTTATATGGTAGGTCTATCTTCGAAGTGGGATTTTGTTTCCACCCGTTGAATATATAGAACGGATATGTAGATGCTGAATTCATCTGGTGGTTTGCTCCATTCATGATGAATTCCACACCCCTACCAATTTGACAGAACTTACCAATGATTAACTTGTCACCGATAAAATCATAATGATGGGTGACATGTCTTTGAAAATTTTGACCATCAAAATATGTATATTCTCCAACAATAATATTGGGATTACCTATCACCGTGGGTTTAACATAAACAACACTTTCGTCTCTAGATTTTAATGGATGTATTTTTCTCCAGTCTGGTTTATCTGCTTTATCAGCTTTTATCATCAATTCTTCACTTTCAGCATCAGATAAGTCTAAGAATTCGTTTGCATTAACTTTAAAAATAATTATCAGTTTCAGAACAATATCAAAAGAAATATCTGTTTGCCCTGTTTCTATCTTATTAATCATTGATTTATGAGTATAACCCAGCGCTTCTGCAAATTCTTGCTGAGTCATATTATTTTCCAAACGAATCTTTTTAATTCTGTCTCCCAATACTTTATATGCCATGTCTTCCTCCTTTTAACCCCTTTCGAAATCGGCGGGTTTACTTCTTTTCAATTCTCTTTACAGATTTTACATTGTTCTTATTGAACAACTCTTTCTCTCTATTAGCTTCTTTGTTGAGAATAATCAGTCTTTCCTTCTGCGCCGTTTTATTTGTAATCAATTGAGCATTTAAAAACTCAAGATTGCTAAGAATCGCTAATTCAATTGTGTTAGCGTAATCTCTAATATTCCCTTCTCTATCGGGGTTAGCTTCTTTCCATTCTTTTGAAGTTTTGCCAAACAACGCCACATTTAGAAGATCTGCCTCGTTTGCATAAATATAACTTTTTTGTTCATATGAGAGTTCGATAGGAACAAGGTATTCTTTAACTGCATCAGTTTGAATTAAATAATTAAGCTTAGTTAGCATCCTTTTACCATGCCATTCAAGTTGCTCTGATTCTTGGTTTCTTAGTCTTTGGAATTCTTTTATAATGTACAATCTCACTTCCACCGAAATCCAAGAAGCAAATTCTAAAGCTATATCACGATATGCATATGTGCCACTATTATATCTTCCAGATTTCACTCTAATGCCTATAGAGTTGGTCATTTCAATCCATTTTTGGGGAGAAATGATAAAAGCGTTTTCGCCTGGTTTGCTTTTAAACCCGCCGAAATCGGCTGGTTTGAAATTTGGGTTATTCATTGTTTCCCAAAGATGAAGATAATTTAAAGTATCAACTCTTCTTAACCAATGTCTTATGACATCACTGGGCATTTCTTCGTTTTTAATTTTCGCTAAATCAGTAAGACAAATGAAATCATCGTCACCTATACCAGTTATATTAATATCGATATTTTTAACAGTAATTTTATTCATAAAACTATTCTCCTTTTATCATTATTATTCTACCATATTTAACATATATGTTCTACTCATATATAAGAAAAAATCCTGAATTTTTCAGGACTTCTTTATCGTTATCCCCGATTGGGGTAGCGGGCATTTATGGTGGATCTGAAGGGTTACGTTAATAACCAGCTACCAAATCCATTAACGGGCAAATATAAGAGATATTCCCGTTTTTGTTTCCACTATCGGTACTATTCAAATATCGACATTAGTCATACTTTATTCTTAAAGGCTAATATAATCATCAACTAATGATGGTTTTATATATAAATAAAGAAAAAGTCCTGATTTCTCAGGACTTAAACCGTGGTTGTCCAACTAGCCAATTTCTTATTTATGTTTCCTAGAGTTAAATTATTTTAAGGCTTCTTCTTTAGAAGCAAAGATTTCACTATCTTCACGGTATTCAAATTTGAATGGGAAGGCAAATAATCTTTGTTTTCCATCTTTCTTGCCTAATGCGAATGGGAAGACTCTCACTGCGTTACCTTCAACTTTAATCCATTTATTGAAGACAAAGAACAATAAGAAGTATGCTCCGCAAAGAACCAATAGTAATCCACCGATAACAATTAAGGCAATTGCCCAACCTGGTAAACCAGTAGATGGAGCTGGAACGACGAAGGCAATCTCAGATAATCTATCAGTTTCAAATGTGAGCTTACCGGCATCGATCTTGAAGTTTTCAATGTAGGAAATATCATTCTCACTATGGATGTGGAGGACTTTTAATCCTTGGACATTGAGACCATCTGGTAAAGTAATCTCCACGATGATGATCATACCTTCTTTGATATCCGCTGGTTGAATCTCTGTG
>JAFZVO010000009.1 GCA_017617775.1 Bacilli bacterium
CCCACTTTAATGCCAGACTTAAAAAGCAAGATCGAAGCGATTAAAGATTTA
Organism: Bacilli bacterium; assembly: GCA_017617775.1. Next base: position 52 of record JAFZVO010000009.1, read on the forward strand.
GGATATCTCGTGAAGCTTGATACGAATGGGACGAGACCAGAAGTAGTGAAAGATCTCGTCGAATCCGGTTTAATTGATTTCATCGCGATGGATGTGAAATCTTCTTTAGAGGCATATCCTTTAATCACAGATTCCAGAGTGAACACAGATAAAATTGTTGAATCTATTGAATATATTAAATCCTGCGGAGTGGACTATGAATTCAGGACGACTTTAATCGCCGAATATCACGATGAAGAAGATATGAAACAAATCGCAAAGCTCATCGGAAATGCGAAGAAATATCGTCTACAAAAATATGTCGATAGAGAAGGCTGCATCGCGCACGGCTTCCACGAAGTTCCTCTTGAAACCGCGAAGAAATATCTCGAGATATTTAAAAACCACATCGATGATGTGGCTTTAAGAAGTTACGAATAATTATTAATCTAATGAACGGAGAACGTTGAAGGCGGCTATCGCTCCATCATTACATGCGGTTTGGACCTGACGAAGGTCTTTTTTCGTGCAGTCACCAATCGCATATAAACCTGGGGTTTTCGTTTTCATCTTGCTATCGACTAAGATGAAGCCTCTTTCATCTAAATCGAGGAGATTTTCAAATCTCTTATTATCGGCTTTTTGTCCGATACAGATGAAGACGCCTTTACAAGGAATAGTGAGTTCTTCTCCCGTTTGAGTATGTTTGAATCTAAGACCTTCTAAGGAGTCTTGACCTAAGAATTCTTGTAAGGCGATCTGCTTGATCACAGTCATTTTTGGATTAGATTCGATTCTATCGACGAGGATTTTATCCGCGAAGAATTTATCGAACAATAACGCCATCGTGACATGAGAGCAGTAATTGGTTAATAACAAGGCATATTGAGCGGCGGTATTCGCATCGCCGATGACGACGACATCTTGGCCTTTGAAGAAGGCACCGTCACAAGTCGCGCAGTAGGAGACACCTTTACCGACTAATTCTTCTTCTCTTTCCACGCCGATATGGTTATGGACCACACCAGTCGCGATGATCACAGTTCTGCCTTGGTGTTCACCGTAGTTAGTCTTCACCGTGAATAAATCGCCATCTTTAACGAGGGATTCGACTTCTTCAAGTTCGAATTCCACCCCTAAATCAGAGATTTGATCAAAGAGGTTGGAGGAGAATTCTTCACCAGAGATCTCTTTGATAGATGGGATATTCTCGACGCGTGGAGATGTCGCAATCTGCCCACCGAAAGCTTCTCTTTCGATGAGGAGAACGCTTTTGCCGCCTCTTAATATATTAAGGGCAGCGGTCATCCCGGCCGGACCACCTCCGATAATAATGCTATCGTAGATATTAGGCATCAGCTTGTCCTTCTAAATATCCTTTGATCTTGGAGACGTTGTCATAGACATCGTAGCCACCTTTGCCGTTTGGAACGAAGAGAGTTGGGGCTTTCTTCACGCCGAATTTATGAGTTAATTCGACATCTTCTTCGGCATCGATGATATTGACTTCGACATTGTGTTTAGCAAGGAGCATTTTCGCCATCTTGCAGTTTGGACAAGTCTTAGTAGTGAATAAGACTAAACCTTCTAATTGTTCAGTCGCGGCCTCGACATCACATGGGACGTTGTTTTCCACAGCTTGTTTATGTAAAACAGAGTTCGCGATGTTATATGTTTGTCTGTTCTTGAATTCTTCAAGTTTACCGACGTTCCAGTTTTGAATTGGACGATAGTAACCAGTGATACGGGAATAGACTTCAGTGACTTCGCCACAAGTTGGGCAGCGGTAGACTTCGCCAGTGATGTAGCCGTGGTTCTTACAAACGGAGTAAGTTGGGGACATCGTGTAATATGGTAAACGGAAGTTTTCCGCGATCTTTCTGACGAGATTCATACAGGACTGCCAATCTGGTAATTTCTGTCCTAAGAATGTGTGGAAGACAGTGCCAGAAGTGTAGAGAGTCTGTAAGTTATCTTGGACTTCAAGAGCAGTGAAGATATCTTCAGTATATCCAACTGGTAAGTGGGATGAGTTAGTGTAGTATGGAGCCTCATCGTTATCACTTGCAGTGATGATATCTGGGAATCTTTCCTTGTCGTGTTTCGCGAGACGGTAGGCAGTGGATTCTGCTGGTGTCGCTTCAAGGTTATATAAGTCACCATATTGTTCTTGATAATCAGAGAGTTTGTTTCTCATGAAATTGAGAACATCTTGAGTGAATTTTTGCGCTTCGGCATGAGTTAAATCTTTCTTTAACCATCTAGCGTTTAAGCAAGCTTCATTCATACCGACTAAACCGATCGTGGAGAAGTGGTTATTGAATGTGCCTAAATATCTCTTAGTGTATGGATATAAGCCAGCTTCTAAGAGTTTAGTGATGACATCACGTTTCATCTTTAAGCTTCTCGCGGAGATATCCATTAATCTTGATAAACGAGAATAGAAATCTTTTTCATCTGTCGCTAAATAGGCGATACGTGGCATGTTGATAGTGACAACACCGACGGAACCAGTGGATTCACCAGAGCCGAAGAAACCACCAGATTTCTTTCTTAATTCACGTAAGTCGAGTCTTAAACGGCAGCACATAGATCTCACATCGCTTGGTTCCATATCGGAGTTGATGTAGTTGGAGAAATATGGAGTGCCGTATTTGGCAGTCATTTCAAATAAGAGTTTGTTATTCTCTGTCTCGGACCAGTCGAAGTCACGAGTGATGGAATAAGTTGGGATTGGGTATTGGAAACCACGGCCGTTGGCATCGCCTTCAATCATCACTTCGATGAAGGCTTTGTTGACCATATCCATTTCAGCTTTACAATCTTTATATTTAAATGGCATTTCTTTGCCACCGACGATAGCGTTTAATTCCGCTAAATCGTTTGGCACAGTCCAGTCTAATGTGACGTTAGTGAATGGTGCTTGTGTACC
>JAFZVO010000113.1 GCA_017617775.1 Bacilli bacterium
GTCGTGACCTCGCGATGCAAGTACAGGTCGACTTCATGGATGCGATCAATGGTAAAGTCGTTCCTGTGAGCATCAATCACGATGAGACTTGTGAGACTTGTCATGGGACAGGTGCGAAATCTCCAGATGCCATTAAAGTCTGCCCAACCTGTAAAGGTAGTGGTCGTGTCTTAAGACAGCATCAATCCCTCTTTGGAGTGATGCAAGAAGAAGTCACTTGTCCGTAGTGTAACGGGGCGGGTAAGATCATCACTGATAAATGTCCTGTCTGCGGTGGCAAAGGCTATAACCGCAAGAAGAAGACAGTCAACCTCAATATCCGCGCGGGCATCAATTCCGGTCAACAACTCCGTCAACCGGGATATGGTGAACCGGGCTTAAGAGGCGGACAACCTGGTGACATGTATTTTGAGATCTTCGTCAAACCTCACCCATATTTCAAACGTGAAGGTAACGATATCCATATTGAGATTCCATTAGATTTCGTCGATGCCATCTTAGGCACAACAGTGGATATCCCAACGGTCTACGGCAATAAATCGCTCAACATTCCCGCGGGTACGCAACCCGGACAAATCCTCAGGATGAAAGGTCATGGTGTCAAAGATATCAGAACCGGAAAACCAGGTGATCAATATGTCCATCTCCTCATCAAGATGCCGACCACGGTGACCAAAGACCAGAAACGCATTTTAGAAGAATATAAGAACACTTCGAACGCGAATGACTCATTCTTCCAGAAATTCATGAAAAATTTCAAAAAATAAAGACCTTACAGGTCTTTTTCTTTTCCCGTAAAATTGTCGCGTAAAAATTTTCGATTTTTGCCCTCTTTATATATAGGAGGATTTTTTATGTTTTATGTCTTACAAGAAGATAATTACGACTGTGGATTCACATGTTTGAAGGTCTTACTCGCCAATGTGAACAAGGATTCTAATTACCTTTATCTGCCTAATCCCAAGGCTAATGGAGAAGTCTATTCTTTCAATGAACTGAGCGAATATGCTTCCGAATTGGGATTCACCTTGTCCGCGTACAAAATCGCGGATCGAAGCACGCTTTCTCTTGATGATGGCTTGCCGATGATGTTCTCACTCTCACGAGACGAGAAGAGCCACATGGTTCTGGTCTATAAGATCAATAAGAAAGATGTTTATTATTTTGACCCATCATGCGGGAAGAAGAAGATGAGGATTGAACAGTTCATCGAACTCTGGGACTGCAAACTTCTCAAACTCGATAACTTCAAGAGGATATCTTGCCCCCATAAGGTTAGCCGTCTTCTCCTAAAGAAAGAAGAAATAGCGATGGATATCCTCGAGATATTAGCCTGCCTCTCCATGGCGTTAGGGCTCTGTTTCATCGATGAGAAATATCCATTTTATCTCTCTGTGATCATGTTCGCCTCTTTTGCGATTTTAGAGATCCTTTTAAGAAGCTATTGCCTTTTTGTCTTCAAGAAGATTGACGAACGAACTTATAACGATTCACTTAAAGTGAAAAAGGGGAAGATGCGCGATTTCTATCTCACTTTAGAGGAGAATAAGAAAATGGAGGTCTCGTTAAACCTCAATTCCATCTACTGCATCATGTCGGTCGTGGTCATCATCTTATATCTCGGGGTGATCGGGGGTTATTCCTTATATTATTTATTCTTCTCCATCTTATTCGTTTTTATCGAAGTGACTTTTATCGAGCCTTATCTGAATAAAAAGAATCAGGAAATCATAGAATTAGAAGCGAATATTGGAGATGAAGATTTTGGAATTATTAAACTCGCTCACGAGAAAGCTTATCAATATGGGAAGGTGATTCTCGCCTACCGTTACGTGGTTTTAGGTCTCACTTTACTAGGAATTGTGCTCATCATGGCCCTCTCCGAAGTGGTCTCTATTCCCTATATCATCTTCTATCTCTGCCTCAATATTTTCTTCTATAAAAACCTCGTATCCGGGCTTTCAACAGATGAAAATATCAAAAAACATCGTCAAAATATTGTACATCAAATCAATTTAATCGATAAATGAGTAGATATATGATAATATCATATCTATGGAAATTGATTTCAATAGTCTCGATCCCGAATTTGAAAGTTACGAAAGTGTTTATTTAGAAATCGCGAGTAAGGTGCTTTCTCATTTAGGCTTATCTTTTGAACCGATCATTTCTATTTCATTAGTGAACGATGAGACCATTCATCAGATCAATAATGATTATCGTCATATCGATCGAGTGACTGATGTCATCAGCTTCGCTTTCAACGATGGAGAAAATCGCGAATCTTTATATCATTCTGGTTCGATGGTCGTCCTCGGCGACATCTATATTTGTATCGACCAAGCCAAACGACAAGCGGAAGAATACGGTCATTCTCTTGATCGTGAGATGAGATTCCTCTTCGTCCATGGCTTGTTACATCTATTAGGTTATGACCATATGAAAAAAGAAGATGAGGAGATCATGTTCCCTCTTCAGGAGGAGATATTGGCCTTATGAAATCCGGATTCGTCTCGATTTTAGGAAAATCTAATGTTGGTAAGTCAACATTATTAAATAACATTCTTCATGCGAAGATTTCAATCGTCACCGACAAGCAACAGACGACGCGTAATGCGATTAAAGGCATCTATAACGATGAGGATAGCCAGATTGTCTTCATCGACACGCCTGGTGTTCATAAAGCCCGTCAAAAGCTCGGTGAAGAGATGAATAATATGGCTTTTCAATCCATCAAAGATGCAGAAGTGGTCATCATTGTCATCGATGCTTCATATGGCGTTGATGATGAGGTGAAAAGAATCTATCAAAAGGTGAACCGTAAACACATCCCGGTCATCACTGTTCTCAACAAGATTGATTTAATTAAGATTGACCGTTCTTTAAGACTTAAAGATGAGATCGCTGATTTAAGCGATGGTCCGATTATTGAGATGGTCGCGAAAGATGGATTTAATGTCGATGAATTAATAAAGACCATTAAATCGATGCTCCCAGAAGGTCCTCAATATTATGATAAGGACACGATCAGCGATATGGATGTCGTCTTTCAGATTAAAGAAATCATCAGAGAGAAAGCTCTCAATCAGCTTAAAGATGAAGTACCACATTCTCTCGCCGTCTATATGAAGAATATCGATTGGGATAAGAATCCAATGCCGATCTATGCCGATATCATTGTCGAAAAAGAGTCACAAAAAGGAATTGTAATCGGGAAAAACGGGCAGAGACTGAAGAATATTGGTCAACGCGCTCGTCAACCGATTGAAGCTTTGCTTCATAAGCATGTCTTCCTCGCTTTAACGGTTAAAGTCAGTGAGGATTGGCGCAATTCCGACTCCTTGTTATCCTCTCTTGGATATAAAACTAAAAACTAAACAAAAAATGAAACTTATAATTTTAAATATTACCGCATATAGAGAAAAAGATGCGGTGGTGAACGGAATCAGCGAAGAAGGCTTTGTTACTTTTCGTGTTCCGGGTCTATTATCAGCGAAGAGCAAATTCGCATATTTGAATAACTCTCTATCGATTATCGAACCTATCTTTTCGGAATCGAAGACGACGAAGCACCTCACTTTAAAAGAGGCGAGCCTTCTCTTCTCCCCGATGCAAGGAGCAATGGATTTCCATTATGTGACAGCGATCACCATCTTGCTTCAAGCGATCAACAAACTCGTTGAAGACGCGGATAAAGTGCTTCTCTATCAGGATTTATTCAACGCCTTATTAGCATTAAAGAACAAAGTGAATCCCTACATCGTCACTTTGAAGTTTTTAATCGCCCTGGTGAATAAGACAGGATATGAATTATCGGTGAATGGCTGCGTCCGTTGTGGGAGCAAGAAAAACATCGTCGCTTATTCATTCTTAGAAGGTGGTTTTATCTGTAAAGAGCATTTCACCAGTGATGACCATAGCGATCTCGATCTTAACGAGATGCCGTATTTTCGAAATGTCTTCCTACATAATGGATATGCTTTCGAAGAAGAATTTGTTGAGGAGAAAATCACGATTTCCTTGCTCAAAAAGATTAATATCTTTATCAGCGATGCCTACGGATATTGTTTCAAAGAAATAATTAATCTCTAATAAC